>NZ_JAPTFX010000230.1:0-3972 GCF_030985895.1 Stenotrophomonas sp. Sm6012
CCCCCCGCCCCCCACTACCGCAGGCGCTCAATCCACGGGTGGCGGCAACGGTCGCGTCCACAGCCAGATCGCCACCACGGTCATGCTGCCGATCGAAAACCACTTCACCCAGGCGATCGGCACGCACCACAGCATGATCGCGGCGCACACCGCCATGGTGATCGTGGCCATCCACTTGCCGTAGCGGCTGACCGCGCCATGCGCCTGCCAGTTGGCGATGGCGGGGCCGAAACGCGGATGCTGCAGCAGCCAGTTGTGCAGGCGTTCGGAACCGCGCGAGGCGGCCCAGGCCGAGATCAGGATGAATACGGTGGTCGGCAGCCCCGGCACGAAGATGCCGACGATGCCGGTACCCAGGCTGACGTAGGCCAGCAGCCACCACGCCCAGCGGAAACGCACCACGCGCGGGGGCGCGGGGGCATCGCGGGGGGCGGAAGGATCAGGCGCGCTCATGGCCGAAGGATACCGGTTCAGGGTGCCAGGCAACGCCCGGCACCCCGTTGCGATCACGGCTGGGCGATGCCCAGTTGCTGCAGCACGAACGCATACGACTCGGACAGCTCGCGGTAGCGCTGGAAGCGCCCCGACTTGCCGCCGTGGCCGGCTTCCATGTTGGTGCGGAACAGGATCGGGTAATGGCCGGTGTTGTCGTCACGCAGCTTGGCCACCCACTTGGCCGGCTCCCAGTACTGCACCTGTGAATCCCACAGGCCGGTACCGACGAACAGCGCCGGATAGGCTTGCTTCTTCACGTTGTCGTAGGGCGAGTAGGACAGCATGTAGTCGTAGAACGGCTTCTGCTCCGGGTTGCCCCACTCGTCGTACTCGTTGGTGGTCAGCGGGATGGTCGGGTCGAGCATGGTGGTGACCACGTCGACGAACGGCACCTGCGCCACCATCACCCGGTAATCCTGCGGGGCCTGGTTGGCCACCGCGCCCATCAACAGGCCACCGGCGCTGCCACCGGACGCGGCGACGCGATCCTTCGCCGCCCAGCCCTGCGCCACCAGGCCCCGGGTGACGTCGATGAAATCGTTGAAGGTGTTCTGCTTGTGCAGCAGCTTGCCGTTCTCGTACCAGTCGCGACCCATCTCCTGGCCACCGCGGATGTGGGCGATGGCATACACAACGCCACGATCGAGCAGGCTCACCGCGGTCTGGTTGAAGTACGGGTCCATCGACATGCCGTAGCTGCCATAGGCGTACTGGAACAACGCGCCCTTGCCGTCCTTCTGGTAGCCCTTGCGGTAGACCAGCGACACCGGCACCTTCACGCCATCGCGCGCGGTGATCCAGACGCGATCGGTTTCGTACTTCGAGGCGTCATAGCCGATCACCGGCTGCACCTTCAACTGACGGCGCTCGCCGGTAGCGGTATTCAACTCGAACACGGTGGTCGGGGTGGTCATCGAGGTATAGACGTAGCGCAGCCACGGCGTATCGGCCTCGGTGTTGTCGCCCAGGCCCATCGAATACGCCGGCTCGTCGGCCTTCACGTAATCGCTGCGGCCGTCTTTGAACAGCAGGCGGATGCGCTCCAGGCCTTCGGAACGTTCGGCGATGGCGGTGTAGCTGTCGAACAGCTCGAAGCCTTCGATGAACACCGCATCGTCATGCGCGATCCAATCCTTCCACTGCGCGCGCGAGGTGGCGTCGGTCGGCGCGGTGACCAGCTTGAAATTCTTCGCACCATCGTTGGTGCGGATCACCCAGCGGCCGTCGTAGTGATCGGCGTCGTACTCGACGTCGCGCTGGCGTGGCGCCAGCACGGTGAAGGTGGTCGGGTCGCTGGCCGGTGCGTAGCGCTCTTCCGAGGACACGGTGCTGTGGACGCCGATGGTGATGAAGCGATCGTCGCGGGTGCGGCCGATGCCCATGTAGAAGCTGTCGTCCTTCTCTTCGTAGACGACGGTGTCGGCGCTGGCCGGGGTGCCCAGCACGTGCTTCTTCACCCGCACGGTCAGCAGGGTTTCCGGATCGTTCTCGACGTACAGCACGGTGCGGTTGTCGTCGGCCCAGACCAGGTCGCCGGAGCTGCCGGTGATCACGTCGGGCAGCACCTGGCCGGTGCGCAGGTCCTTGAAGCGGATCGTGTACTGGCGGCGGCCGACGTCATCGTCGGCCCAGGCCAGCAGCTGGTTGTCCTGGCTCACTTCCATCGAGCCGACGCTGAAGTAGCCCTTGCCGGCCGCCATCGCGTTGACGTCCAGCAGGATTTCCTCGGCCGCGTCCATGCCGCCCTTGCGGCGGGCATGGATCGGGTAGTCCTGGCCGGTCTCGAAGCGGCTGTAGTACCAGTAGCCGCGCTCGCGCGCCGGCACGCTGGAATCGTCCTGCTTGATGCGGCCGACGATCTCCTTGTACAGGGTGTCTTCCAGCGGCTTCAGCGGCGCCAGCAGCTGGTCGGCGTAGGCATTCTCGGCCTGCAGGTAGGCCAGCATGTCCTTATTTTCGCGCTTGTCGTCGCGCAGCCAGTAATAGTCGTCGTTGCGGGTCGCGCCGAACGGCGCCTTGACCACGTGCGGATGCTTGGCGGCATCCGGCGGAACGGGCGGAGTGGCAGCAGTAGCGGTGGTGGTCATCAGGCTGGCAAGCAACAGGCAGAGGGTGGATTTCATGAGATAAGGCTCCTGGTGCGGTTACGCAATGGCGTCCGTGGCGTAGGTAGAGTCGAGCTTGCTCGACTGACCGCAACCGCAGTCGAGCAAGCTCGACTCTACCACCGCTGCGGCGCACCCTTGCCGCCCGGCGTACCATGGGCGCATGAGTACCCTGCCCCACACGCCGGGCTACAGCCGGCGCAGCCATGAAATCGCCCCGTTCCACGTGATGTCCCTGCTGGCCCGCGCGCAGGCGCTGGAACAGGCCGGCCATGATGTGATCCATCTGGAGATCGGCGAACCGGACTTCACCACCGCCGAACCCGTGGTGCGCGCCGGCCAGGCCGCGTTGGCGGCCGGCCATACCCGCTACACCGCCGCACGCGGCCTACCGGCCCTGCGCCAGGCGATCAGCGGCTTCTATCGCAGCCACTACGCGCTGGATATCGACCCCGAACGCATCCTGGTCACCCCGGGTGGTTCCGGCGCGCTGCTGCTGGCCAGCAGCCTGCTGGTCGATCCCGGCCGCCACTGGCTGCTGGCCGACCCGGGCTATCCCTGCAACCGCCATTTCCTGCGCCTGGTCGAAGGTGGCGCACAGCTGGTGCCGGTCGGGCCGGATACCGCCTATCAGCTGACCCCTTCTCTGGTGGAACAGCACTGGAATGCCGACAGTGTCGGCGCGCTGGTTGCCTCACCGGCCAATCCAACCGGCACCGTGCTGTCCGCTGATGAACTGGCGGCACTGTCGCAGAGCCTGCACGCGCGCGGTGGCCACCTGGTGGTGGACGAGATCTACCACGGCCTGACCTACGGCCTGGACGCGCCCAGCGTACTGCAGGTGGACGACAGCGCGTTCGTGCTGAACAGCTTCTCCAAGTACTTCGGCATGACCGGCTGGCGGCTGGGTTGGCTGGTGGCACCGCCTGCGGCCGTGCCTGATCTGGAGAAGCTCGCCCAGAACCTGTACATCAGCGCGTCGAGCATTGCCCAGCATGCAGCGCTGGCCTGCTTCAGCGAGGAATCGATGGCGATCTTCGAGCAGCGCCGCGAAGCCTTCCGCCAGCGCCGTGACTTCCTGCTGCCCGCGTTGCGCGAACTGGGCTTCCGCATCGAAGTCGAGCCGCAGGGCGCGTTCTACCTGTATGCCGATGTCAGCGCGTTCACCGACGACGCGCAGGCGTTCTGTGCCCACTTCCTGGAAACCGAGCACGTGGCGTTCACCCCGGGCCTGGATTTCGGCTTCCATCGCGCCAACCAGCACGTGCGCCTGGCGTACACGCAGGAAGTGCCACGATTGCAGGAAGCGGTGGCGCGGATTGCGCGCGGGTTGAAGCGTTGGCAAGGATCACGTTGACGGTAGTGGGCGGCG
>NZ_JAPTFX010000231.1:0-3946 GCF_030985895.1 Stenotrophomonas sp. Sm6012
CCCGGTGCTGCCTGTGGTGATGCCGGCCAGCGGCCGGCACTACCGTTGTGCGTCAGGGCTTGTCGCGCACCAGTGCATCGGCCTCGACCACGCCACCATCCTTGCCATGCAGGTACAGGTGCATGTCCTGCTGCGGGTACGGAATGTTGATGCCGGCCTTGTCGAAGCCCAGCTTGAGCTGTTCCAGCAGCGTGACCTTGGTGCCGAACCAGTCGGCCGACTTCACGTAGCAGCGGATGCCCAGGTTGATGGCGTGCGCGCCCAGCTCGTACACCACCACGTCCGGTACCGGCGTCTGCAGCACGCGCGGATCGGCCTTCATCAGTGCCAGCGCGGTGTCGCGCGCCAGCTGGATGTTGTCTTCGTAGCCGATGCCGATCACCAGCTCGACGCGGCGGGTCGGTTCGGCAGTCAGGTTGATGATCGGTGCCGCGGTGATCAGCGTGTTCGGAATGGTGGTGTGCTGGTTGTCGGCGCCGGTGATGACGGTCTGGAAGATGCGCACTTCGCGCACGGTGCCGGTCTGCCCGGCCACGGTCACCACATCGCCGACCCGGAACGGGCGCAGCGTCACCAGCATCACGCCCGATGCGATGTTGGACAGCGAATCCTTCAGCGCCAGGCCCACGGCCAGGCCGGCGGTACCGAGTACGGCCAGCAGCGGGGTGATCTGCACGCCCAGCATGCCGATCGCCAGCACCACCACGATCACCAGCGATGCGACGTACACCACGTTGCGCAGGAAGTTGCCGAGCATCGGGTCCACGCCCATGCGCGCGGTGGCGCGCGGCATCGCATTGGACAGTCGCCGCGAGATCCACATGCCGACCAGCAGCACCACGATCGCAGCCAGCAACGGCAAGCCATAGGTTTCCAGCAGGCGCTCCCAGTCGAGTGAATGGAACCAGGGTGTTGCGGCGGGGGCGGGCGCTGCGGCGGCGATCATGCGGAAGTCCTTTGCTGCTGGGGAAGTCTGCGCGGGGCAGGGCGTGCGTGGACGCCAGAAACACGAAGCCCCGCAGAGGCGGGGCTTGCGTGCAGCAGCAGTATGGGCCGACGCCGATGAACACGACGTCAGCCTGCGGCCTTCAGGGCATCAGCCGTTGGCCTTCAGCTTGGCCAGGCGCAGCCAGGTGTCGACCACGGTGTCCGGGTTCAGCGACACCGACTCGATGCCTTCCTGCATCAGCCACTCGGCCAGATCCGGATGATCGGACGGGCCCTGGCCGCAGATGCCGACGTACTTGCCCTTGGCACGTGCCGACTTGATCGCCATCGACAGCAGCTTCTTCACCGCCGGGTTACGTTCGTCGAACAGGTGCGCGACGATCGACGAATCGCGGTCCAGGCCCAGGCTGAGCTGGGTCAGGTCGTTGGAGCCGATCGAGAAGCCGTCGAAGATCTCCAGGAACTCATCGGCGAGCAGTGCGTTGGACGGCACTTCGCACATCATGATGATCTTCAGGCCGTTCTCGCCCTGCTTCAGGCCGTTCTGTTCGAGCACCTCGATGACCTTGCGGCCTTCTTCCAGGGTGCGCACGAACGGAATCATGACCCACAGGTTGTCCAGGCCCATTTCGTTGCGCACGCGCAGCACGGCCTTGCACTCCAGCGCGAAGGCGGCCGAGAAGCTCGGGTCGACGTAACGGCTGGCGCCGCGGAAGCCGATCATCGGGTTCTCTTCGTGCGGCTCGTAGTTGCTGCCGCCGATCAGGTTGGCGTACTCGTTGGACTTGAAGTCCGACAGGCGCACGATTACGGCGTTCGGTGCGACCGAGGCGGTGAGGGTGGCGATGCCTTCAGCCAGGCGGTCCACGTAGAAGCTGACCGGATCACCGTAACCGGCGATCTTCTCGTCGATCTTCTTCTTCGTCGCCGCATCCTGGCGGTCGTACTCCAGCAGCGCGTTCGGGTGGATGCCGATGTGGCTGGCGATGATCATTTCCAGGCGGGCCAGGCCGATGCCGGCGTTCGGCAGCTGGCCGAAGTCGAAGGCACGTTCCGGGTTGGCCACGTTCATCATGATCTTCAGCGGTGCCGGCGGCATGTTGCCCAGATCGGTGGTGGTACGCTCGAAGCCGAGCTTGCCTTCGTAGATGAAGCCGGTATCGCCTTCAGCGCAGCTGACGGTGACCAGCTGGCCATCTTCGATGACCTTGGTGGCGTTGCCCGAACCGACCACGGCCGGCACGCCCAGCTCGCGCGCGATGATCGCGGCGTGGCAGGTGCGGCCACCGCGGTTGGTGACGATGGCCGAGGCGCGCTTCATCACCGGTTCCCAGTCGGGGTCGGTCATGTCGGCGATCAGCACGTCGCCCGGCTGCACGCGGTTCATGTCGTCCAGCGTCTTGACCACGCGGGCCACGCCCGAACCGATCTTGGCACCGACGGCGCGGCCCTCGGCCAGCACGTTGCCGCCCTTTTCGGTCAGCGCGAAGCGCTCGATCTGGGTGGCGTGGCTGCGCGACTTCACCGTTTCCGGGCGCGCCTGCACGATGAACAGCTTGCCGCTGACACCGTCCTTGGCCCACTCGATGTCCATCGGGCGGCCGTAGTGCTTTTCGATGACCAGGGCCTGCTTGGACAGTTCCTGCACGTCCTCGTCGCTGATCGAGAAGGTGTTGCGCAGTTCGGCCGGGGTGTCCTCGATCCTGACGCGCTCGCCGGGGACATCCGAATACACCATGCGGATTGCCTTGCTGCCGAGCGAGCGGCGCAGGATCGCCGGCTTGCCGGCCTGCAGGGTGGGCTTGTAGACGTAGTACTCGTCCGGGTTGACCGCGCCCTGCACGACCATTTCGCCCAGGCCGAACGAAGAGGTGACGAACACCACGTCGCGGAAGCCGGACTCGGTGTCCAGGGTGAACAGCACGCCGGAGGAACCGACGCCCGAACGCACCATCAGCTGCACGCCCGCCGACAGGAACACGTCTTCATGCTTGAAGCCGTGGTGCACGCGGTAGGCGATGGCACGGTCGTTGTACAGCGAGGCGAACACTTCCTTGACCTTGTGCACGACATCGTCGGCACCGGTGACGTTGAGGAAGGTTTCCTGCTGGCCGGCGAAGGACGCATCCGGCAGATCCTCGGCGGTGGCCGACGAGCGCACGGCCACGGCCACGTCGCCGCCGCCGTTGTCGGCGCTCAGCTGGGCGTAGGCGGTGCGGATGTCCTGGTCCAGCTGCGGCTGCAGCGGCGCATCGATCACCCAGGTGCGGATTTCCTTGCCGGCGGCGGTCAGCGCGTTGACGTCCTCGACGTCCAGCGTGGCCAGCTTGTCGAAGATGCGCTTGGACAGATCGTTGTGCGCGATGAAGTCCTTGAAGGCTTCAGCGGTGGTGGCATAACCGCCCGGCACCGACACGCCCAGACCGGCAAGGTTGCCGATCATCTCGCCCAGCGACGAATTCTTGCCGCCTACGCGGGCCAGGTCGGCCAGACGCAGTTCGTGCAACCACAGGATGTTCTCGTTCAAGCGCGATGCTCCGTTTGGCCATCGCCCGAGGCGGGCTGGAATGGCCGCGTCCGTAGGAAGAAGCCGATATGATGCCGGGCAGACCACCGTCGGCACAAGCTTGTGCTGACGGCCTTTTTAGGCTTCGTAGGGGGTAAAAGCGCGCATGTCGACCATCCGTCCGGTGTTCTACGTTTCCGATGGAACCGGTATCACCGCTGAAACCATTGGGCATAGCCTGCTGACCCAGTTCTCCGGGTTCAGCTTCATTACCGACCGCATGTCGTTTGTCGACGACCCCGAAAAGGCGCGTGAAGCCTGTGCCCGGATCCAGGCGGCAGGGGAGCGGTACCAGGTCCGGCCGATCGTGGTGAACTCCTGCGTGGACCAGAGCCTGAGCCTGATCCTGGCCGACAGCGGGGCACTGATGCTGGATGTGTTCGCACCGTTCATCGAGCCGCTGGAACGCGAGCTGGCCAGCTCGCGTTCCAG
>NZ_JAPTFX010000232.1:0-3748 GCF_030985895.1 Stenotrophomonas sp. Sm6012
GGTTTGGGATGCCTGTGCCGCGCGGTTGCCGAGCATGGCTCGGCACTACAAGGGCAGCGCTTCGGTGGGTGCCGACCTTGGTCGGCACGCCGTTCCTCAGACCGACTCGAAGCGGTTCGCCGCCACGTTCTTGCGCACGTGCTGCGGATCAAAGATCCGCCCGTTCATCGCGATGTACACGCCGGTCGGCAGCGACTGCACCGCACCGATCGCGCAGCCGATGTTGAACTCCGCATCCGAGCCGCGGAAACGGGCCGGGCTCAGCGCGCCGGTCATCACGATGGTCTTGTCCGGGATCGTCGCCAGCACCTTGCCGGTCTGCACCATCGAATCGGTACCGTGGGTCACCAGCACGTGGCGGGTTGGCTGCGCGGCGATGGTGGCGCGGATCAGCTCGCGGTCCTCATCGTTGATGTGCAGCGAGTCCTTGCGCAGGATCGGAATCACGTTGAAACGGAAGGTCACGCCCAGCTCGCGCAGGATCATGCCGATCTGCGGATCGCCGATCTGGTAGTCCGACTTGTCGTCGAAGTAGATCTTGTCGATCGTGCCGCCGGTGGTGACGACCAGGAGCTCTTCCATCATGTGCATGCGCGAAACCAGGACAGGTACAGCGGCGCGGGGCCAGGAACACAGATGATACGGCCCGGCGGTCGCAGCGTCAGCGTCGCTTGCCGAAGCGGGCGCGCAGCCCTGGCAGGCTGGCGCTGAAGATCACCAGCAGGGCCAGGCCGATCTCGATCAGCGCCAGCCAGCGTGTTTCCGGGTGGCTCCATGCACTCATCACGCCGTGGCTGAACCAGCCCAGGGCCAGTACCGAGGCCCAGAAGCCGGCTTTGCGCCAGCCCAGCCGCAGCGCAAAGGCCAGCGCCAGCGGCGGCGCGGTGAACACCAGCTGGGTGGCCAGCCAGTGCTTGTCATTGATGAACCAGCCTGCGAACAGTGCAGCCAGCCCCATCAGGGCCAACAGCAGGACCGTGCGCGGCGGCCGGTTCATCGGGCCAACCGCTGCGCGATGTCGGCCACCCGGCGGCCCAGCGCGCGGGCCAGCACGGCCTCGTCGTCGGTCGGTTGCGGGTCGTCGGAGGCACCGGCTACGTGGCTTGCACCGTACGGCGTGCCGCCACTGGTGGTATGGCTCAGCGCCGGCTCGGTGAACGGGATGCCGACAATCACGCATCCGTGGTGCAGCAGGGGGACCTGCATCGACAGCAGGGTCGACTCCTGGCCGCCATGCATCGAAGCGGTGGAGGTGAACACGCCGGCCGGCTTGCCCGACAGCGTGCCATTGACCCATTCGGCGCCCAGGCCATCGAGGAAGTGCTTCACCGGCGCGGCCATGTTGCCGAATCGGGTCGGGCTGCCGAGCAGCAGGCCCTGGCATTCGACCAGGTCCTGCACGCTCACGTAGGGGGCGCCATCGTCGGGCACCGGCGGCTGCGCGGTCTGGGTTACCGCGGCCACCGGCGGCACCGTGCGCAGGCGCGCGCCCATCCCCGGCACCTCGCCGATGCCCCGCGCGATCTGGCGCGCCAGCCGTGCCACCGAACCGCCCCGGCTGTAGTACAGCACCAGAATCTCGCCCATCGTGCCCGCTTCTCCTCGTCGTCTGGCCACAAGTATGGCTATCCTGCGAGCATTCCGCATCGGGTACCCTTTCGCCGATGGAACCTTTGGATACGCTCAACCTGTGGATGGAGCGCGCGCGGGATCGCGCACGGGCCATCAGTTTCGGCCGCTTCCTGTGGCATCGCTTCCTCGACGACCGCCTGTTCCAGGCAGCGGCGGCGCTGGCCTACACCACCGTGTTCGCGCTGGTGCCGTTGGCGATCGTGGTATTCGGTGTGCTCTCGGCCTTCCCCGTCTTCGACCGCTGGAGCGACCAGCTCAGCGATTACGTCTTCTCCAATTTCGTGCCCAACGCTGCGCGCGCGGCCGAGGGCTACCTGCGGCAGTTCTCGGCCAGCGCCGGCCAACTGACCGCGGCCGGTTTCATCGCGCTGGTGGTGTCGCTGCTGATCACCCTCAACAGTGTTGAAGAGACATTCAACCAGATCTGGCGGGTCGGCTCGACCCGGCCCAAGCTGACCCGCTTCCTGGTCTACTGGACCGTACTGACCCTGGGCGCGATGCTGGCGGCCGCCTCGCTGGCGGTATCGGCGCGGGTGTTCGCGATGCCGCTGTTCGGTACACAGGAGGGCCGCTGGCTGGCCGAACTGGCACTGCGGCTGGCACCGATCCTGATCGAGTTCGTGTGCATCACGCTGATGTTCCGGGTGGTGCCGCACCACACCGTGAAATGGCGGCACGCGGTGCCCGGCGCGATCCTGGCCGCGGTGATCCTGGAACTGGTGAAGTGGGGCATCGGAGCCTACCTGGGCAGCTTCCAGTCCTACCAGAAGCTGTATGGCACGGTCGCCTTCGTGCCGATCCTGCTGCTGTGGATCTACCTGTGCTGGGTGGCCGTGCTGCTGGGCGCGTCCCTGTCCTCGTCGATGGCCGCCTTCCGCTACCAGCCGGTTGAACTGCGGCTGCCGCAGGGCTATGAGTTCTACGGCCTGCTGCGCCTGCTCGGCCGCTTCCATCATGCACGCTTGAAGGGCAGGGGCCTGGCCGATGATGAAATCCTGCGGCTGGAGCCGATGCTGACGGACTCCCTGTTGCATGACCTGGCCTGCAACCTGCAGGAGATCGGCCTGCTGCGCCGCGACGAGCAAGGCGAGTGGCTGCTGTCGCGCGACCTCGACCAGGTCAGCCTGGCCGACCTGTACGAATGCACCCAGCTGCGCATCCCGGTGGCCGAACAGCACCTGCCGTACCGCGATGACAGCCTGGGCCGGGCCGCCCTGGCGGCATTGGACGACCTGCGACTGCCCCTGCGCGAACGCCTCAAGCGCAAGGTCAGCGATATCTATACCGATTCCGGAGACACGCCATGACCCGCAAGACCCCGTTGCTGCTGCTCCCGCTGGCCCTGGCGCTGGCCCTTGCCGCCTGCAAGCCGGCGCAGGAACCGACCCCGTCCAGCAGCCAGCCGCCGGCACAGGCACCGACGCCGAGTGCACCGGCTCCCGTGGAGGAGACCCCGGCCGAGCGCGCCACCGTCGAGTTTCCCACCCTGAAGATGAAGGCGGTGGATGGCAGCGACTACGACCTGGCCGCGCATCGTGGCAAGTGGGTGGTGGTGAATTTCTGGGCGACCTGGTGCGCGCCGTGCCGCAAGGAGATGCCGGAGCTGTCGGCGCTGCATGCGATGCGCAGCAACATCGAAGTGGTCGGCCTGGCCTATGAGGACATCGAGGCGCCTGAGATGCAGGCGTTCCTGACCAAGCATCCGGTGACCTACCCGATCGTGATCGTGGATCCGTTCGATCCGCCGGCCGATTTCGCCACCCCGCGTGGGCTGCCGCTGACGCATCTGCTGGATCCGCAGGGCAAGCTGGCGCACAGCTTCCTTGGCCCGGTGACCGCCGCCGACATCGAAAAGCAGATCGCCGCTGCCAGGTAGCGGGTTGGTCGGCAGGGCCCGCGGCCCTGCACCTCGGTACGCGCCATCGCATGCGCGCTGCCGCTCCCACGCTTCGCTGCGCGAACCGCGGGCCCCACTTACCAACACCCAACCCCCCGCCGCTTCGCGGCCGCCCCCTGACTCAGGGGGCTCTGCCCCAGACACAATCCGACGCCCGCCATTCCGGATGGGATTGCCGATGGGGTCAGATCCGTTTTCCTGCGGAAAGCGGATCTGACC
>NZ_JAPTFX010000233.1:0-3587 GCF_030985895.1 Stenotrophomonas sp. Sm6012
GGCCGGCACTACCGGTAGGTGTGAAACAGACGGGCGGGCTTGGCGCGGGCCCTTCTTCAGTGCACTATCGCAACAACCGCATCAGAACTTCGCGGTGAACTCCACGCCCCAGGTACGCGGCTCGTTGAGGAAGCCGGTCAGGTTGTTGAAGTCGATCGCACCGACCACGCGGGTCTGGTTGGTCAGGTTGCGGCCGAACACGGCCACGTCGTACTGGCCGTAGTCCCAGTTGTAGCCCAGGCGCAGGCCGCCTTCCAGCGAACTACGGCCGCGGAATTCCGGCGACTCGTAGATGAAGAAGTTCACCGCGCTGCGGTAGGCCCAGTCGGTGTAGGCATACAGCTCGCTGCCATCGCTGAGCGGGAAGCCCACGCGCAGGGTCGCGTTGTGGATCCACTTCGGCGCCTGCGGCAGCGGATTGCCGTTGACAAGCGCGTAGGTCTGGCCGTTGATCACCGTGGTCGGATCGGTGATGGTGCAGCCACCGCCACAGATCGCCACCGCCAGGTTCTTGTCCTTGATCTCGGTGTCGTTGTAGCTGCTGCCGAAGGTCAGCAGGACGTTGTCGGCCAGGTAGGCCTCCAGGTCCAGCTCCACGCCCTGGCCGATGGTCTTGTTGGCGTTTAGCAGGGTGGCGGTGTTGTTGCTGCCGCCCACCGCGATCAGCTGCTGGCCATCGACGTTGTAGCGGAACACGCTCAGGCCCAGGCGCGCGCGACGCTCGAACAGGTCGGCCTTGATGCCGGCTTCATACGAGATCACCTTCTCCGAATCGGCCTGCGACAAGCCCGGGGCGAAGGCCAGGCGGCCCTGGATCGACGGCGCGCGGAAGCCCTTGGCCACGCGGGCGTAGGCATTGATGTCGTCGGTCAGCTTGTACACGCCGCTGACATCCCAGCTGACGTCGTTGACGTCGGTGTTGGCCAGGTACGGGCCACTGACCGGGGTGCCGAACGGAACGGCCTGCAGCACGCTGGCGCTGAAGTCCTTCTTGTCCTGGGTGTAGCGCACGCCGGCACGCAGCTTGAAGCGGTCGGTGACATCGAAGTCACCCGAGGCGAACACCGCCCAGGCCTTGTTGCGCTGGTTCTGCACCACGTGGCCGGTCTGCGGATTGCCCGGGGTCAGCGAGTCGTAGTTGAAGTTGTTGATGGTCACGTCTTCATCGAAGTAGAAGACGCCGGCCTGCCAGTCGAAGCGGCCCCACTCGTTGGACTCGATGCGGACTTCCTGCGTCCACTGGCGGTGGTGCGGCAGGCCGTCGGCCGACTCGGACGAGAACGGAATCAGGCCCGGGCCGTAGTTGCCGGCACCCAGGAAAGCTGCACCGTAGCCGCCGTCGATGTCGCCACGGTTGAGCGATTCGGCGGTCTCGTAACCGGTGATCGAGTGCAGGGTCACCGAGCCGAGGTTCCACTGCAGGCGCGCGCTGCCACCCCAGGTTTCCAGGTCGGAGAAGTTGACGCCGTCGTTGGCCACCTTGTCGCGGTCGAAGTTCTCGACCAGCGAATTGCCGCCCTTCTGGATGATGTTGGCGCGGAACAGGCGCGCGGTGCCGTTGAGCTTGCGCTTGTGCAGGTTGAACAGCGCTTCGAAGTCATCGCCTTCGTACAGGAACTGCACGCGGCCGGCCGCTTCGTCGTAGCCTTCGAAGCCGCTGTTGGGCGCGCCGGCGCGGGTGTTGTCGACCCAATCGTCGCGGCGCTGGTAGATCGCCGACACGCGTGCCGACCAGCGGTCGGTCAGCGGGCCGCCATAGGCGCCCTGCACGTTCCAGCTGTTGTAGCTGCCGTAGCCGACGCGGATGTAGCCATCGGCATCCTGCGACGGACGCGCCGAATCGAACTTGACCACGCCGGCCGGGGTGTTGCGGCCGAACAGCGTGCCCTGCGGGCCGCGCAGCACTTCCACGTTGGCCAGGTCAAACAGCGGGAAGCCCTTCAGCAGCGGGCTTTCCTGCACCACGTCGTCATACACCAGCGACACCGGCTGCGAGGCATTGAGGTCGAAGTCGGTGTTGCCCAGGCCGCGGATGTAGAAGCGCGGGAAGGCACGGCCGTAGGACGACTCGATGTTGAGGCTGGGCACGCGCGCGGCCAGGAAGCGGATGTCATCGCCGGCCGAGCCGAGTACATCCAGCTTCTCGCCCTGGATCGCGCTCAGTGCAACCGGTACGTCCTTGGCGTTCTCGACGCGGCGCTGCGCGGTCACCTGCAGGGCATCGAGGGCAACCGGATCCTTGGCAGCGGGGGTTTCCTGGGCGGCTGCTACCAGCGGCAGCAGGGCGGAAAGAGCGGCAACGAGGGGGCGCGCGACCGGAAATCGGCCACGGGAAGTACGGGTCGGGGACATGGCGGTAGGCTGTGTTTGGAGGGGTGGTAAAACGGCGCTACCAGATAATTGTTGCAATACAGCACCTGCCTCGCAAATGCCTGCCGTTCATGGCGCCGTCGCCCGCGCCCCGGCGCGCTCGCTAGACTCGGGGTTTTCCAGCCCCGCCGAGCCGTCGCGATGACCCATTGGTACTTCCATGCCTCCGCCCAGGCCGACCGTGTCGGCCCGCTCGATGACCCGGCCGCGCGGCGCTACGCGCAGGCCAACCCGCGCGCGCTGGCCTGGTGCCAGGGCATGAGCGGATGGACTCCCATCCCCGACGTGGCCGAGCTGCAGGTGCCGGCACCGGGCATGCCCACGACCCCGCCGCCGGTCCCCGCTGTCTCCAGCGGCCGCGCCGACGACATCGACTTCCGCATCGTCGGGCATGAAATGCAGTTCGTGGAGATCGAGCTCGACCCCGGCGAAAGCGCCATCGCCGAGGCCGGCGCGCTGATGTTCAAGGACGCCACGGTGCAGATGGATACGGTGTTCGGCGCTGCCAATGGCGACCAGGGCGGTTTCATGGGCAAGGTGATGGCCGCCGGCAAGCGCGTGCTGACCGGCGAGAGCCTGTTCGCCACCGTCTACACCCAGAGCGGCCATGGCAAGGGCAAGGTCGCCTTCGCCGCGCCCTACCCCGGCACCGTGCTGGCAATGAAGCTGGACCAGCATGGCGGCCGCCTGATCTGCCAGAAGGACAGCTTCCTGGCCGGCGCGCGCGGCGTGCAGATCGGCGTGCAGTTCCAGCGCAGGATCATGACCGGGCTGTTCGGCGGCGAGGGCTTCATCATGCAGAAGCTGGAGGGCGACGGCTGGGTGTTCATCCACGCTGGCGGCTGCGTGATCGAGCGCGAGCTGGCGGCTGGCGAGCGCCTGGACGTGGATACCGGCTGCGTGGTGGCCTACCACCCGACCGTGGACATGGATGTGCGCCGTGTCACCGGCGTCAAGAGCATGCTGTTCGGTGGCGAGGGCGTGTTCCTGGCCACGTTGACCGGCCCGGGCAAGGTCTGGCTGCAATCGCTGCCGTTCTCGCGCCTGGCCGGACGCATGTGGATGGCGGCGCCGCAGGGCGGTGGCCAGAGCCGTGGTGAGGGCTCGGTGCTCGGCGGACTGGGCCGGATGCTGGACGGCGACAACCGGTTCTGACCCGCTCGCCCGGTAGGTGCCGACCTTGGTCGGCACTGGAATCTGCGTGTGCCGACCAAGGC
>NZ_JAPTFX010000234.1:0-3573 GCF_030985895.1 Stenotrophomonas sp. Sm6012
GGCCGGCAACCGCCATTGTCCACGGGTTGCCGGCCAGCAGCCGGCACTACCGGTGCATCTGCGCCGACCATGCGATCATCGCCCCATGAAGATCTATCTTGTCGGCGGCGCCGTGCGCGACCGCCTGCTGCAGCGCCCCGCCGGCGACCGCGACTGGGTGGTGGTCGGTGCCACACCCGCGCAGATGGAAGCGCAGGGCTACACTGCGGTGGGCCGCGATTTCCCGGTATTCCTGCACCCGCAGACCGGCGAGGAATACGCACTGGCACGTACCGAGCGCAAATCCGGCCGCGGCTATCGCGGCTTCGTGGTCGACGCCGATCCGGCGGTGACGCTGGAAGAGGACCTGCAGCGCCGCGACTTCACCATCAACGCCATTGCCTGCGACGAAGGCACCGGCGCGCTGGTCGACCCTTACGGCGGCGTGCGTGATCTTGAACAGCGCGTGTTGCGCCACGTCGGCCCTGCGTTCGTCGAAGATCCCTTGCGCGTGCTGCGCGCGGCGCGCTTCATGGCGCGCTTCGCGCCACTGGGCTTCACCGTTGCCGAAGAGACCATGGCGCTGATGCGCGAGGTCGCCGCCAGTGGCGAACTGGATGCACTGGTGCCGGAACGAGTGTGGCAGGAACTGCGCAAGGCGCTGGCCAGTGAACGGCCCTCTGCCTTCCTGCGCACGCTGCACGACGCGCATGCGCTGGGCCCGATCCTGCCCGAGCTGGAAGCACTGTACGGCGTGCCGCAGCGCGCGGAGTTCCACCCGGAGGTCGACACCGGCATCCACCAGGAAATGGTCAGCGACATGGCCGCGAAACTGGCGCCGGGTGATGACCTGGTCGGCTTCGCCGCCCTCACCCACGACCTCGGCAAGGGCCTGACCCCGCCGGACGAATGGCCGCGCCACATCATGCACGAGCAGCGCGGCATCAAGCCGCTGAAGGATCTGTGCGCGCGGATGAAGATTCCCACCGAGCACCAGCAACTGGCCGAAGCGGTCTGCCGCGAGCACTTGAACGTGCACCGCATCGATGAACTACGCGATGCCACCGTGCTGGAGCTGCTGGGCCGCTGCGATGCGTTGCGCCGGCCCGAGCGCGTGGCCCGCATCGCGCTGTGCTGCGAGGCCGACAAGCGCGGCCGGCTCGGATTTGAGGACGCCGACTACCCGCAGGGTGAAACGCTCAAGCGCCTGCACCAGGCAGCGCTGTCGGTACAGGCGCGCGATCTGGACCTGACCCACCTGAAGGGCCCTGCGGTGGGCGAGGCGCTGGCGCGGGCCAGGGTGAAGGCGATTGCGGCAGCGCGATAGGAATGTGCGGCTTGCTGGGAAGGCGCGGTGTCAGTCGCTGATGGTCAGTACCTGAAATAGGTATCGCCCAAGGCGGGGTGGTCGCCCGGCTGACGCTTCTGCTTGGTGATGCGTCGCAGATTGATGCGCTTTGCATTGGGCCAACCCAGCGTTCCGAATATCGCATCAGCCATCTTTGCGAACCGCGTGAAATGGCGACCAATTCTGTATCCAAGGTAGAGGCAAACCAGAACGCATATCAAGTATGCATCCGCGATCATCTCCAAGGGTGCCAGTCCGTCTCCCGTGAGAGCATCGAACATGAAAAATCCGATCTGGATCATGTACAAGGGAACAGATAGCGCCAGCGAGTACTTGACCACCGCGATCCAGTGAGCCCAGCTACCTGAACTGACATACGGATAGGAAACGATGAGTCTCTTCTGCTCATCGAGCACGGACAAGGCAATGAAGTTCCCCACCTTGTCCCGACGTCCGACCACCCGCACGGAGTCGCCCTCTTTGAAGGGCCAATTCCAGAACAACGCCCTCACCAGCATTTCGCCGAAGCGAAATTCCACTCTCGTAGCGGGTTCCTCCGTTTCCTCATTGGACATCATCGCCATGCCAGCGGCGGGCCCGCTAAGGCCCAGCGCGGCGGCAGCGACGCCCGTGGCCGCCATCTTTTCGCGATCCCCGTCGCGCCAGAATACGTTCTGCACCACATGTCTGACCCGCAGACTGGAAATGATGCCGGTTTCCGTCTCGAACAGCACCTTGCCGGTCGAGCCCGGCTTGCGTTTACGATTCACTGCAAATCCACCTGGGAAATGCCACACGCTGACCGGTGTGTATCCGCCATCGAAATCATCAAGAGATTCTCAGTATCTGAAATAGGTATCACCAAGCGCAGCAGGATCACTCGGGCTTTTTCTGAGCTTTGTAATCCGCCTTAGATTGACATTCTTACTGTCACCCCAGCCAAGCGACCCAAATATGCCGTCAGCAAGCTGGGCAAACCGGTGAAATCGATAGCCAATACTGATCCCAACAGTGGCAGCGATGAGCAGGAGCCCAGCAAATATGCAAAGCAGCAACTTCAACAACAACCATCCGTCCTCCAGGATGCCTAGAGAATTCAGGCCAATACCTACGGTAAACAATGTGCATATCGGCAACGAAATCAATGACGTGTACTTCCAGACCGAGATCCAGTGAGCGCGACTGCCAGCACTGACGTGTGGGTAGGAGACAATCAATCTCTTGCGCTCATCCAATACCGAGAACGCGATAAATACTCCGTCCGGGTTTCGGCTTCCGACCACTCTCACGAGATCTCCCTCCTTGTAGGGCCAGTTCCAGAGCAGGCCTTTCACGATCAAATCGTCTAGTCGGAACTCAACCCGGACAACTGGCTCCTCCATCTCCTCGGAGGACATCATCGCCATGCTGGCCGCAGGACCACTGAGACCGAGTGCAGCAGCAAAGGCTCCAGTGGCGGCCATACCCTCGCGATCGCCACTACGCCAGAAAACATTTTCTACACTACGCTTGATTCGCAAATTGGAAATCACGCCGACTTCAGTATCGAAGGGCGCGCACGCGCTTTGTATTGCCTTCACTTTAGCGGTCATCGCGGCCTCACAGACACTGAGCCAATGGCCTTGTAGAAGGCAATCTGCTGATCTTCGGCTGCGGTGAAGCGCTTCTCGTTTGAGTTACCTTTACCGATTCCGCCATCAGAATTTCTCCCAAAAGTACTGCTTCTGGCCCACTTCTCCAGATCATTAGGACTAAGAGCCCAGATAAGCACCTCTGCAGCTGGAAGTGCCAAGCCGACCTGCCACCCACTCAGTCGTAGTACCCACACGCCAACGCGTTTCATTGCTTGCGATGCAACTACTTCCGCACCGTCCACAGCAGCTGCCGCTTCAAGTCCGGCTCTCAATCCCCTTAGACCCAAGCTCAGTGAGTTACGTCCAAACGTTCGCTCAATCACAGGGGCCGAGTAGGCAAGCGCAGTCAGGAACTGCGCACTGCCTACAGCGCCCCCCGTGGCTCCGCGAATATTGAGCAAGACGTAGGTCGCATAGCTTTTTCTTTCGAGCGCAACCGTTGCATCCGCAAAACTGTAGGCCGCCCCAATAAAACTACCCGCTCCCGCCAGCACACTGCCGGCAGCCTTCATCCGAATGGCACTGACACTGCCCGCCCCAAAGAACTCCTTGGCTACCGTTTCATGCACACTGGTATACACAGCCAAAAGCGACATGCCGGACGCCAATAAC
>NZ_JAPTFX010000235.1:0-3524 GCF_030985895.1 Stenotrophomonas sp. Sm6012
TCCTGATTGAGCGCAGTTGCCGGCCCGCGGCCGGCACTACCCGAAAGAAGAACGGGCGCCTCTGGCGCCCGTTGCTTATTTGAACTTGTAGACCACGTTCATCGTGGTCAGCGTATCGGTCTTGCGCTTGTCCTCGGCCACGTCACTGTTGTAACGCGCCTGCCAGCCGGCTTTCAGCGCAAGGTGCTCGTTCATGCTCACCGAAACACCGAAGTCATTCTGGCCGAAGGTGTTGTACGAACCGGATTCGACCAGCAGGGTGTTGACCAGGTCGGTGTTGTCGGTCAGCGAGTACTTCAGGTCGAACAGGCCGCGGCCGATCATGCCGGTACGGGTGCGGTCGTCCTCGGTGCTGTGGGTGCGGCGCACACCGGGGCCGATCTGTGCGTCGAAGGAGAAGCGCTCGGTGTTCCACAGGCGGGTGCCGTAGCCCAGACCGAACGAACTCTGGCGGTCGTAGGTGGCAAAGTCGTCGCGTTCGGTACGTACCGTCGCGGTCAGCTGACGGTGTTCGCCCAGCTGCAGCGCGCTGCCGGCGCTGCCGGTGTAGCGGTTGGCGGTGGTGTTGTTGCGACGGGTGGTGGTGCCGTCGTCGGCGGTCTCGGTCACCTTCGAGCTCGAGCGCAGGCCGAACAGGTCCATGCTGTGCACCCAGTCGCCATCGGTGTAGCGCAGGCGCAGGCGGCCGTTGAAGCTCTCGGTGCTGCTGTTGCCGCGTGCCGACGCGAAGCCGAGCTCGCCGCCGCTGCCGCTCCACGGCGAGGACATCGCCGCCAGTTCGGAAGCATCCTGTGCATACGCGAGCGGCGCGCACAGCAGCAGGGGAATCAGCAGGGACACGCGCAGGGACATCGAGGCTTCTCCGAAGCGATTGACAGCCGGTGATGATACTGGAAGCGTGATGGCGGTCCGAATCGATCCAATGCGCGCTTCAGCGAACGTTGCCGCGATCGCCTATTCAGGGCAGATCGACGCGCAATGCCGGATCGTTGAAGCGCGAGTAGCGCAGGCGCAACTGGAAGCTGCGGCCATTGCTGCTGCCGCTGCGCACCAGCTGCCGCGGCAGGCCCTGGGCATCGACCCAGTACTCCAGCCGCTCACCGGGCTGGCTGCCACGCAGTCGGTAGTGGCGGGTCTCGACCCCATCCAGCGTCCGGGGGCCCAGGTCCTCGGCCTGCAGGTCGGCGGGCAGGGCATCGGCCGGCAACGGGTTGCGCCATTGTTCGAGCAGGCCCGGCGGGGCCGGCACCTGGCGGATCGCGCCCTCGGCCTGCAGGAACAGCGTGTCACCGATGATCGTCTGCGGTCCGGCCGGGGTCTGCACGCGGAAACGGTCGGGGGCGACGAAGTCCATGGCGCTGCGCACCGGCTGGGGGGCGCCCAGGAGCTCCAGCTCGGCGTGGAAGCTGCGCAGCGCGGCGAAGCGCTGGCTGGCGCCCAGCACGGCCTGCGCCGGATCGGCGGCCGGTACCGGGGCTTCGGTGCTGGCCGGTACCGGTGCGCGATCGCAGGCAGCCAGCAGCAGGCAGGCCAGCAGGGACAGGGCAGGCAACCGGCGCATCGGGCGTTCCATGGGGGTGGGGGCGACCGCGATAGCCCAAACGTCCCACACAAGACCCGCGAGTCGGACATAATCGGGGGTATGGACCGATACGAACGCATCACCGCCCTGCATCGTCTGCTCAAGTCCGCGCGCTATCCGGTGACGGTGGCGACCCTGCAGGACAAGCTCGGTTGTTCCCGTGCCACCGTCTACCGCGACCTGGCCTTCCTGCGCGACGCGCTGATGGCGCCGATCGAGGGCGACGGTGAGGCCGGCTTCCGCTACCACGCCGACGAAAGCGATCGCTTCGAGCTGCCCGGCCTGTGGCTGAGCTCGGAGGAGCTGCATGCCCTGCTGGCCTCGCAGCACCTGCTGGCGCGCACCGGCGGCGGCGTGCTGTCGTCGGTGCTGGCACCGCTGCAGCAGCGCATCGAAAGCCTGCTGGCGGCCCAGGCAGGCGTCTCCAGCTGGCCGGTGGACCGCGTGCGGGTGATCCCGCACCGTGGCCGCAAGTTCGATGAAGGCAGCTTCCGCAGCGTGGCGTCGGCGGTGCTGGAGCGCCGCCAGCTGGCGTTCGAGTACCGCGCCCGCTCCACCGACGAGCCGACCAAGCGCACGGTCTCGCCGCAGCGCCTGACCCACTACCGCGACAACTGGTACCTGGATGCCTGGGACCACGACCGCGACGCGCTGCGCAGCTTCGCCGTCGATCGCATCCACAAGGCGCGGGTGGTCGACAGCACCGCCCGCGATGTTGCTGACAGCGAACTGGACGAGCAGCTGGGCGCCAGCTACGGGATCTTCTCCGGCGCGCCGAAGGGCTGGGCGACCATCCTGTTCAGCGCCAAGGCCGCGCGCTGGGTGGCCGACGAGCACTGGCACTCCAAGCAGCAGGGCCGCTTCCTGGCCGATGGCCGCTATGAACTGAAGGTGCCGTACAGCGTCTCGCGCGAGCTGCTGATGGACGTGCTGCACTATGGCTCGGATGCCGAGATCGTGGAGCCGGTGATGCTGCGCGAGCAGGCCAAGGCACTGCTCGAGCTGGCCCTGAGCAACTACGACAACGCCTGACCCTCCCCACGAGAACCCCACCCCCCATGAAGAAGACCCTGTTGCTGCCCCTGCTCGCCGCCGCGCTGGCCCTGACCGCCTGCGGCAAATCCGGCGAACCCTCGCAGAAGCTGGTGGTGGCCGCCACGGCCGTGCCGCACGCCGAGATCCTCGAGGTGGTCAAACCGATCCTCAAGCAGGAAGGCGTGGACCTGGACGTGCGCGTGTTCAACGACTACGTGCAGCCCAACGACCAGCTGGTGCAGAAGCAGGTGGACGCCAACTACTTCCAGACCGAGCCGTACCTGGATGCCTACAACCGCGACCGCAAGACCGACCTGGTGAAGGTGATCGGCGTGCACATCGAGCCGTTCGGTGCGTACTCGCGCAAGATCAAGTCGCTGGCCGAGCTGCGTGAGGGCGCCGACGTGGTGATCCCGAACGACCCGAGCAACAACAGCCGCGCGCTGATCCTGCTGCACAAGGCCGGCGTGATCGAGTTGAAGGACCCGACCAACGCGCTGTCGACCCAGCGCGACATCATCGCCAACCCGAAGAACCTGAAGTTCCGCGAGCTGGACTCGGCAATGCTGCCGCGCGTGCTGGACCAGGTCGACCTGGCCCTGATCAACACCAACTACGCGCTGGATGCCGGCCTCAACCCGACCCAGGACGCGCTGGCGATCGAAAGCAAGGATTCGCCGTACGTGAACTTCCTGGTCGCGCGCCCGGACAACAAGGACGATGCCCGCGTGCAGAAGCTGGCCAAGGCGCTGACCAGCCCGCAGGTGAAGGCCTTCATCGAAGCCAAGTACAAGGGCGCGGTGCTGCCGGCGTTCTGACCGGCGCTACGCACGCTCTGGCCATGCGGTAGTGCCGGCCGCCGGCCGGCAATCGGCAAACGCCGCCAAGGATCATGGGGTTGCCGGCC
>NZ_JAPTFX010000236.1:0-3445 GCF_030985895.1 Stenotrophomonas sp. Sm6012
TGGCCGAGTAGCTCAGTTGGTAGAGCAGGGGATTGAAAATCCCCGTGTCGGCGGTTCGATTCCGTCTTCGGCCACCATCTTCAAAGACCTGCAGAAATGCGGGTCTTTTTTTTGCCTGAGGCTTGCCATCCGCGTGTGGCCCGGCCCCACTGCACCTGCTTGACGAAACATTTACACGCGGCACGCGTCGCCGCACCTACGCTCCAGACTCCTGCCTGGAGCCTGTCGATGCACCTGCGTCCCGCCCTGCTCGCCTGCCTGCTGCTGGCCACCGCCCCGGTGCTCGCCGTCGAGCCGGTGCGCGCGGTCGAAACCCTGGACATCGATCGCTATGCCGGCCAATGGCACGAGATCGCGCACCTGCCGGTCTCGTTCCAGAAGCAATGCGTCGGCGAGATCACCGCCAACTACGGGCTGCGCCGCGACGGCAGGATCAGCGTCACCAATGCCTGCCGCAACGGCGAAGGCGAGCGCGTGGTTGCCGAAGGCGTGGCGCGCCCGGTACCCGGCCACCCCGGCCAACTGCAGGTGCGCTTCGTGCCGGACTGGCTGAGCTGGGTACCGCTGGTCTGGGCCGATTACTGGGTGCTGGCGCTGGACCCGGACTACCAGTGGGCCCTGGTCGGCGAACCCGGCCGCAAATACCTGTGGATTCTCTCGCGCGTGCCGGAAATGGAGCGCGCGCGGTTCGAACAGCTCAAAGCAACGGCCGAATCCATGGGCTACGACCTCGGCCCGCTGCGCCAGATGGCACCGTTGCGGGAATCGCCCGCCAAGTGAACCGCGGCGCGAGCCGCGCACCCGACGTGGACGATCCGGCGCCGCGCACGCCCGGCCGCCATCTTCACGCGCTACCCTCTGCGGCGGGTCGTCACCGGCGACCCAAACAACCATACGCCGTAGTATGCTTATCCCAACGCACCCCCTCCAGAGGACTTGCGCCCATGCTCCACCGTTTCCGTATCGCCTTGATCGTTCTGTGCACCCTCGCCCTTGTTGCCTGCAACAACGGCATCGTCAAGCGTGTTTCGGAACCGGCGGCCAGCCTGCAGCAACTGACCGTGCGCGCCGATGGCAACTGGACCGTGGCCCTGCGCCTGCAGAACTTCAGCTCGATGCCGATGACCTTCGATGACGTTTCGCTGGCATTGACCGTTGGCGACAGCGAAGCCGGCACCCTGCAGGCCAGGCCGGGCATTTCCATTGGCGGCACCTCGGCCGACGTCATCAATGTCGACCTTGTGCCCAGCTCGGCCGCGCGCCTGATCGTGGCCGACGCGCTGGCCGGCAACCGCACCCTGGCCTACGGCCTGAAGGGAACGGTGGCCGCCACGCCGCAGGAAAAGAAGCAGCGCAGCTTCGACATCAGCAGCCGCAGCACCCTCAACCAGGCCCCCGGCCTGCCCGGCGTGCTGCGCTGAATCCCCGCTTCCGCCGCGGCGCCCGGCGCCGCTCCCCTGCCCCTGATCAAATCGAGACGTACCGATGAGCAGCTACACCGCCCCGCTTTCCGACCTCCGTTTCGCCCTGCACGACGTGCTCAAGGTCGAACCCCTGTTCGCCCGCCTGGGCTTCACCGACGCCACCGCCGACGTGGTCGATGCCGTGCTGGAAGAAGCCGGGCGCTTCAGCGCCACCGTGCTGGCCCCGCTCAACAGCGTGGGTGACGAGATCGGCTGCGTGCTCGACCAGGCCACCGGTGAGGTGACCACGCCGCCCGGCTTCAAGCAGGCCTACGACCAGTTCGTCGACGGCGGCTGGACCGGCCTGACCGCTTCGCCGGAACTGGGTGGCCAGGGCCTGCCGCACACCCTGGGCGTACCGCTCAACGAAATGATCAACGCCGCCAACCTGGCATGGGGCAACTTCCCGCTGCTCTCGCACGGCGCCATCGAAGCACTGAAGCAGCATGGCGAAGCGTGGCAGCACGAGGCCTTCCTCAAGCCGCTGATCGAAGGCCGCTGGACCGGCACCATGTGCCTGACCGAACCGCATTGCGGCACCGACCTGGGGCTGCTCAAGACCAAGGCCGAGCCGAACGCCGACGGCAGCTACGCCATCACCGGCACCAAGATCTTCATCACCGCTGGCGAGCACGACCTGACCGGCAACATCGTGCACCTGGTGCTGGCCAAGCTGCCCGACGCCCCTGCGGGCGCCAAGGGCATCTCGCTGTTCGTCACCCCCAAGTTCAAGGTCGACCGCGACGGCAACGTCGGCGAGCGCAACGCGCTGCGCTGCGGTTCGATCGAGCACAAGATGGGCATCAAGGGCTCGGTCACCTGCGTGATGAACTTCGATGGCGCGCAGGGCTACCTGGTCGGCCAGCCGCACAAGGGCCTGCAGGCGATGTTCACCATGATGAACACCGCACGCCTGGGCGTCGGCCTGCAGGGCATCGGCCTGTCCGAGCGCGCCTACCAGAACGCGCTGAAGTACAGCCGTGAGCGGCTGCAGTCGCGTGCACTCAGTGGCGCCAAGTTCCCAGACAAGCCGGCCGACCCGATCCTGGTCCACCCGGATGTGCGCCGTATGCTGCTGACGGTGAAGTCGCTGGTCGAAGGCAGCCGCCTGCTGGCCCTGCACGCGGCCACCCTGATCGACGTGGCCCACCACGCCGAGGACGCCGCCGAGCGCGAGCGCGCCGACACCCTGGTGAGTTTCCTCACGCCCATCTCGAAGGCCTGCCAGACCGAATGGGGCATCGAGAACACCTACAACGCCCTGCAGTGCTTCGGTGGCCACGGCTACATCCGCGAACACGGCATGGAACAGCTGGCCCGCGATGCGCGCATCACCACGCTGTACGAAGGCACCACCGGCATCCAGGCGCTGGACCTGATCGGGCGCAAGACCGCGTCCAGCCAGGGCGCCGGCCTGAAGCTGATGCTGGCCGAAATCGAAGCCTTCGCCAAGGAACATGAAGGCAACGAGGCGCTGGCCGAGTTCATTGGCCCGCTGCGCGCCAAGGCCAGCGAGTGGGGCGCGCTGACGATGGACGTGCTGAAGCGCGCGGCCGCCAACCCGGACGAACTGGGTGCGGCCAGCTACGACTACCTGTTCTATTCGGGTTACGTGGTGCTGGCCTACTGGTGGGCCCGCAGCGTGGCCGCCGCCGATGCCAGCGCGCACGGCGCCGCCTTCGCCCAGGGCAAGCGCGAGACCGCTCGGTTCTACTTCGCCCGGGTGCTGCCGCGCACGCTCAGCCACGCCGCCGCGATCCAGGCCGGCGCCGCCCCGCTGATGGCGATGGACGACGAGCGCTTCGGCGCCTGAGCCGGGCCGCGCCCGGCACCCGCGGTAGTGCCGGCCGCTGGCCGGCAACCGCAACAGCTGCAATGTGAGGGATGACGGGGCGGTGTGCGCTGGCAGGACACGCCGTAAACCCATCCCTGGGGGCTCGATGGCGCCTTGCTCGTGTGCGCTGTCCTGCGCACACGAGCAA
>NZ_JAPTFX010000237.1:0-3419 GCF_030985895.1 Stenotrophomonas sp. Sm6012
GTTGGTTGGCGCTTCGTGTGTCGACCAAGGTCGACACCTACCTGGCCGCGTGGGCCCGGCGTCAGCCGTTGCCGGGGAACGCCTGGCGCAGTTCGTCCACCAGCACCCGCTCGTTCTCCGAATAGTCGATCGGCACCGACACCAGGTGCACCCCGCCCTCATTGAACGCCGCTTCCAAGGTCGGGATGAACCGCTCGATGGCCGTCACCTCGTGCCCCCTGCAGCCATAGGCCTCGGCATACTTGACGAAATCCGGGTTGCCGAAGGTCATGCCGTAATCGGTGAAACCATCCACCGCCTGTTTCCAGCGGATCATCCCGTAGGCGCCGTCGTTGAGGATCAGCACCACCAGATTCAGGCCCAGCCGGCGCGCCGTTTCCAGCTCCTGGCTGTTCATCATGAAGCCACCATCGCCGCACACCGCCAGCACCCGCCGCTGCGGGTACAGGATCGAGGCCATGATCGCCGACGGCAGGCCCGCGCCCATCGTCGCCAGCGCGTTGTCCAGCAGCAGCGTATTGGCCACCTGGGTGCGGTAGTTGCGCGCGAACCAGATCTTGTACATGCCGTTGTCCAGCGCCACGATGCCGTCCGGTGGCATCACCTGGCGCACGTCGTGCACCAGCCGCTGCGGCGTGAACGCTTCCTCTTCGGCACGGTCAGCGATGTGCTCCAGGATGGTCGCGCGCAGCGGCAGCAGCGCATCGGCGTTCGGCACCGCACCCTCGATGCGATCGGCCAGCTGGGTCAGCGCGCGGCCGATATCACCGATCACTTCCACCTGCGGGAAGTACACCTGCTCCACCGCCGCCTGCGAGTAACCGATATGGATCACGGTCGGGCCGCCCGGGCGCATCACGAACGGCGGCTTTTCGGTGACCTCGTGGCCGATGGTCACGATTACGTCGGCCTGGTCGATCGCCATGTGCACGTAATCGCGCTCGGTCAGCGCCGCGGTGCCCATGTACAGGCCCGAGCCACCGGCCACCGCCCCCTTGCCCATCTGGGTGGTGAAGAACGGAATGCCGGCCCGCAGCACGAACGCTGACAGCGCTTCGCTGGACTGTGGCCGCGACGCCGCCGAAGCGATCATCAGCAGCGGACGCCTGGCGTTACGGATGATCTCCGCCGCACGATCGAGCGCCTCCGGGCTGGCAATGGGGCGCTCCACCGCGTGCGGGGGAATCAATGCCACGCCCTCGACCTCGTTGGCCGCGATGTCTTCCGGCAGTTCCAGCAGCACCGGGCCCGGCCGCTCTTCCTGGGCCACCCGGAACGCCTCGCGGACGATGGTCGGGATGGTGCGCGCCGAGACGATCTGCCGCGCCTGCTTGGTCAGCGGCTTCATCGTGCTGACGATATCCACGATCTGGAAGCGCGCCTGCTTGCTGGCAACGATGCCCTTCTGCCCGGTGATCATGATCACCGGCCACGCACCCAGCAACGCATACGCCGCGCCGGTGGTGAAGTTGAGCGCGCCCGGGCCAAGCGTGGCCAGGCACACGCCTGGCTTGCCGGTCAGGCGCCCATAAGTGGCCGCCATGAACACCGCCGCCTGCTCATGGCGGGTGACGACCAGCTCGATGCTGGAATGGCGGAGCGACTCGACCACGTCGAGGTTTTCTTCGCCGGGGATGCCGAAAATACGCTCGACGCCTTCGTTCTCAAGCGCGGCGACGAGCAGGTCTGAACCCTTGGACATTGGAATGCCGTCCTTTTCGCTGGACTGATGGTGGATCGTTGCAGGAAGGATGAGAGCCGCGCGTCAAGGCTTGTCGAACCACACCGTCTGCGCGTTGACGAATTCACGGATACCGAAGTGCGAGAGCTCGCGGCCGAAACCGCTCTTCTTCACGCCACCGATCGGCACGCGCGGGTCGGACGCCGAGAAGCCGTTGACGAACACGCCCCCGGTCTGCAGCCGGCGCGCCAGCTGCATGGCCCGCGCGCGGTCGCCGGTCCACAGGTTGCCGCTGAGGCCGAACTCGCTCTGGTTGGCCAGTTCCACCGCATGGTCGGCATCGCGCGCGCGGCTGATCGAGGCCACTGGGCCGAAGGTCTCGGTATCGAAGGCCTGCATGCCCGGCGCCACGCCGGCCAGCACAGTGGGGGCATAGAACGCGCCCGGGCGCTGCAGTTGATGACCACCGACCAGCAGCTGCGCACCGGCCTCCACCGAAGCGCGCACCTGCGCATCGAGCTGCTCAAGCAGATCCTGGCGCGCCATCGGGCCGATGCGGTTGCCGGGGTCGCGGCCATCGCCAATGGCCAGCGCCTGCACCTTCTGGCAGAACTGCGCCACGAACCGGTCGTAGACCGCCTCTTCGACGATGATGCGCTTGCCGGCAATGCAGACCTGCCCGGTGTTCTGGAAGCGCGAGGCCACCGCGGCATCAACGGCCGCATCGAGATCGGCATCGGCCAGCACGATGAACGGATCGGAGCCACCCAGCTCCAGCACCACCTTCTTCAGCGCCTGTCCGGCCTGGGCGGCAATGCTGCGACCGGCCGCCACGCTGCCGGTCAGGGTCACCGCGGCGATACGGTCATCGGCAATCGCACGGCTGGTGCCCTCGCGGCTGACGTTGGCGGCGATGAAGGTGCCGTCCGGCAGCCCGGCATCACGCCAGGCTGCATCCAGCAGCTGCGCGGTACCGACGATGTTCTCGGCCGGCTTCAGCAGGAAGCCGTTGCCGCCCATCAGGATCGGCACCGCCGCACGCATCACCTGCCAGTATGGGAAATTCCACGGCATGATGCCCAGCACCACGCCCAGCGGCAGGTAGGACACGTAGGCCTTGTCATCGGGCACCTGGGTCGGCTCGTCGCGCAGGAACTGCGCGCCGTGGTCGGCGTACCAGTCGCACAGCACGGCGCACTTTTCGATCTCGGCCAGTGATTCGGCCTGGACCTTGCCCATTTCGGCGGTGGCCAGCGCGGCCAGCTTTTCACGGTCACGGCGCAGTACGGCAGCCATCGCGCGCAGCACGCCGGCGCGCTGTTCGAGGCTGGTTTCGCTCCAGGCGGCAAAGCCGGCCTGGCCGCGGTCAAGGATCGCCTCCAGTTCGGCGTCGGTGGCGAAGGGATGGCTGGCGATGAGCTGGCCGGTGGCCGGATCGCGGGAAATGGCAGTGCTGGGGGCAGCGGACATGCAGGTCTCCTGGTGTCTCGACGACGGGCAGTGGCCCGTCTCCTGCACAGGAATGTGGACCTGTTCGATGGCAGCAACAAGGCGTCTGCTTATCCTGTGACCTGCACTTACCTGCCTGAATGGGCGGCTCTTGGCAGGGCTGCGCCCTGCACCCGCTCAAGCCAGAGCAACGTCAAAAGCCGGGATTCCGTGGGATGGCGGGGTGGGTCCGGTTGCGGGAGACGCCGTAAACCCGTCCTTGGGGGCTTGGCCGCGGCATCCATGCCGC
>NZ_JAPTFX010000238.1:0-3379 GCF_030985895.1 Stenotrophomonas sp. Sm6012
GGGAGCGGTGGCCACCCACCCATGGGTAACCGCAACCGCCGGGCGATGCCGGGCGTTTCCATTTGCCCCGCATGGCATCATCGGCGGATGCCGCTTTCCATCTTCCTGCTCGTCCTCGCTGCTGCAGCACTGCATGCCAGCTGGAATGCGATCGTCAAGCGCGGGCCGGACAAGTTCCTCGGCACCGTGCTGGTCACTGGCAGCGCCGCGCTGCTGTCGGCCACCGCGTTGCCGTTCCTGCCCTTCCCTGCCGCGCACAGCTGGCCGTGGCTGGGTGCCTCGGTGTTGCTGCAGGTGACTTACTACGGCCTGGTCGCACGCTGTTATCAGCAGGTCGACATGAGCCTGGCCTATCCGCTGATGCGTGGCAGTGCGCCGATCCTGGTCGCACTGGCCGGCACCCTGCTGGGTGAAGGGCTGCCGCCCGTCGCGTGGCTGGGTGTAGTGCTGGTCAGCACCGGCATCCTGTGCATGGCACTGGGTGCACGAGGTGGCCAGCTTCGGCTGCCACTGCTGACTGCCGCGATGATCGCCACTTACACCCTGGTCGATGCGCAGGGTGCGCGCCAGTCCGGCAGCGCGCTCAGTTACACACTGTGGTTGTTCCTGCTGTCGGGCATTCCATTGCCGCTGTGGGCGCTGTACACCCGGCGGGGTGCGGTGCTGACCTATGCTCGCCAGCACTGGCCACTGGGCATGGCCGGCGGCGTCGGCACCACCGCCTCGTATGCGATGGCGCTGTGGGCGATGACCCAGGCGCCGGTGGCGATGGTTTCGGCGCTGCGCGAATCTTCGATCCTGTTCGCGCTGCTGATCTCGGTATTCCTGCTGCGCGAACGGATACCACGCGCGCGCTGGCTCGCGGCGTCGCTCATCGTCGGTGGCGTGCTGGCGTTGCGGCTGGCGTGAGGAAAGCGTGCCAACCAAGGTTGGCACCTACCGATTCATCGGTAGTGCCGGCCGCTGGCCGGCAACCCTTCTCCGCTACAGCGGCGGCATCGCCTGCAGGTCGCCGTCGACCAGCTCGATCGCCATCACCAGCGCGTCTTCGCGGCCCTGCGCGGCGGGGTAGTAGCGCGGGCGACGGCCGATCTCGTTGAAGCCTTCGCTGTGGTACAGCGCCAGCGCAGGCGCATTGGAGGGCCGCACTTCCAGGAACACGCGCTGCGCGCCACGGTCTCCGGCCAGCTGCACCAGCGCACGCAGCAACTGGCGGCCGAGCCCCCGCGACTGCGTCGACGGATCGATGCAGACGTTCAGGACATGCGCCTCATCGGCGGCGATGCTGAGCACGCCGTAGCCGATCAGCTGGCCATCGCGCTCCATCGCCAGGCCCGGGTAACCCGCGCGCAGGCAGTCAACGAAGATACCGCGCGTCCATGGAAACGGATAACCGCGCACTTCAATCGCCATCACCGCATTGAGATCGCTCTCGCGCAACGCGCGCAGGCTGACCGGGCCGGGCTGGCTGACCGCACTCATGGCGCGCCCCGCTTGCGCAGGGCACGCAGCTGCGGCCACAGCGCCCGCTTGGCGGCCGGGTCGTGGCGCAGCTGGTCCAGCGGCCAACTGTCCATCAGCGCCTGCGTCGCCGGATCATTGGGATTGCAGCCGGACGCACGCAGCAGCGCGATCTGCAGGCGATCCGGCAGGCGCACCACGGGCTGCCGGGCATTCCCGGCCGGCAGCGGACGCGCCGAAGCCGGCGCGGTATCGGGTGCGTTGACCGGGGTCTCGCGGCGTGGCGGCGCCGGGTGTTGCAGACCGGGCGACGGCACAGCTTCGGCGCGGGGTTCGCCCGACGAAGATGCGGCGCTTCCCCGCGCCGGTTGCGTCGGCGGCGCGGCGGCCGCCTCGGCTTCGGCCACGCTCAGCTGCAGCGCAGCGTCCAGCTCTGCGGCCAGCTGGCCGTCGTGGTAGACGGTGTAGCCCATGGCCTGCAGCCAGGCCTGCTGGGCCGGAGACCACAGCACGGGCAGGTCCTGGCTCACGCCGCCTCGGGCCTCTTGCGCAGGCGCTGCACGGCCCACATCACCGGGCCGGACAGGGCGTACAGGATGCCCACCGCGAACAGCACGCGCGGCAGATCGATGACCGCGATGGCGATTGCAACCGGCACCAGTGCCAGCACCAGGAACGGGACGCGATCGGAGCGGGTGCCCTTGGCGGCACCGCCCTTGAAGCTCCAGAAACGGATGCGGCTGACCATCAGCAGCGCCGCGATGATCGTCACGGCCAGCGCCACATAGCGCAGCTGGTTGCCGTCCCAGCCCAGGTTGCCATCGGCGAAGGCCCAGACGAAGGACATCATCAGGCCAGCCGCCGCCGGGCTGGCCAGGCCGACGAACCAGCGCTTGTCGACCACCGCCACCTGGGTATTGAAGCGGGCCAGGCGCAGCGCCGCGCAGGCGGCATACAGGAAGGCCACGGCCCAGCCGACGCGGCCGAGCAGCGGGTCATCGAACTTCAGCCACGACAGCGACCAGTGATACATCACCAGCGCCGGGGCCATGCCGAAGCTGACCAGGTCGGCCAGTGAGTCGTACTGCACGCCGAATTCGCTGCTGGTGCCGGTCAGGCGCGCCACGCGCCCATCCAGGCCATCCATCACCGCTGCCACGAACACGGCGATGCTGGCGTTGACGAAATCCCCGTTGGCCGCGGCGATGATCGCGTAGAAACCGGCAAACAGCCCGGCGGTGGTGAACAGGTTGGGCAGCAGGTAAATCGTGCGCGAACGCGGCGGCGGTGTGATCGGGTCCATGGAATCCAGTTTAATCGACTTGCCAGTGCTCGGTGCCAATGCTGCAATCGGCGTTCTACGCCCATTCCGCGGAGTTTGCCATGCGTGCCCTGTCCTGCCTTGGATGCCTGCTGTTGTTGGCCAGTGCCCACGCCGTGGCCGGTCCGGTCTACAAGTGGAAGGACGCCAACGGCGTGACCCAGTACTCGGAGACCCCGCCGGCGGGCAAGAAATTCGAGACCCGCGAGCAGGCCCGCAGCCCACAGGCCGCGGCCGGTACCGGGACCCCGGCCGCGCCGGTGCCGGAGCAGTGCAGCACCGCCCGCGCCAACCTGGCCCTGCTGGAAGGGTCCGGCCCGGTGATGCAGGACACCAATGGCGACGGCAAGCCCGATACCGCGCTGACCCCGGAGCAGCGCACGGCGCAGAAGGGGCTGGCCGACGCGGCCATCAAGGCTTACTGCCCGGCGGAGTAAGGGGTACTGGCAGGGCTTGCAGCCCTGCACCTGCTTCAAGCAAAGGCAACGTCAACGGCAACAGCCGGCTCTGGGCTTTCTGTGGGTCTGGCGGGGCGGTGTCGGATTGCGGGGACGCCGTAAACCCGTCCCTGGGGGCTTGGCCGCGGCATCCATGCCG
>NZ_JAPTFX010000239.1:0-3324 GCF_030985895.1 Stenotrophomonas sp. Sm6012
GCGTGTCACCGGTAGAGTTTGAAAGGCGCTACGCGCAGAGCGGCAACTGAGTGTCTACAGAACTCTGGCCGGTCCACGTTGTTGTTGTTGTTGGTTTGAGATAGCGCCTGACACGCCACGATTTCCTGAGGCGTGATGGTGCCGCTCGTCCATTTCTTTTTGCACTCGTTCAACGACAACGAGGGCGCGAGTTGGATCGCCGCCGGCGAAGGGCGTGTTCCTTTCACTTTGTTGACGACCAATGCCCCAAAGCAAAGGGCCACGCACGCGGCCGAGGTGACAAGAAAGCCGGCTTTGGACACATGTTTTTCGCTGGCGTGCCGAACCTGGCTGGCGCGCAGGGCGTCCATCCTCCAGGCATCAAAGTCCTCATCGTTTGCCACCGGCATCTTCCGGTCCGCCCGCAGGTAGTAATACGAGGTCAGGACGTTCTCTCGGCAATCGGAGAGCCCAAATCTTTCTGGGTTACCAATGAAAAATCGCCCATGCAGGTTGAGCCACTTCGATCCGAAGTGGAGCTTTCCGGGCTTTCGATACTGCGTAAACAACCACCCAAACATTTTTCCTCCCATCTTTCATGGATACACATTCTTTCTAGCAAGGCTTTCGATAAGCGCAAGCACCTCACCTGATCTTTTCTGCCCACGCGTCGATATCGCTGTTGGCTTGGTCCTGCCAATCGTTTTTCGGCTCGGGTTTAGCAACAGGCTTGGGGGCCGGCTTGGGCTTTGCAGCTGGTTTCGAAACCGGCACCGGCTTTGACGCCGGGGCAGTTGCCGGGGTCTGGGCCTTAGGTGGCTCTGCCAGCACCGGGGCTTCCACAACCGGGGCAGCGACCGCGGCCTTCTCTTCCACCGGGGCAGTCACGGGCTTGGGCTCCTCGACCTGGGGCGGCGCGGATACAACCGGAGCAACTGGCACGGCGACGGGGGCCGGGGCAGTCACTGCTGCAGCCGGTTTGTCTTGGAGCGGAACGGTTTCGCTGGAGCGGTGAGTGGTCCACCACGCCAACGCCCCACCCAGCACAAGGACGGCCACGCCCGACCCAGCCAGAAGTTGCCAGCCCTTCTTGTTGCTGGCCTTCGCCGACGCCTCACCGGCCGGATTGGCCTTGAGGGCTTCCGGTTTCACCGGGGCCCGGGTCGACGTCGCCTTGGGGGCCGGTGCCGGGGCTTGAGCTGACTTGCTCGGTTCGGGGTTCGGAACAGACGGGGCCACCAGCTCGGCCGGCACTGGAGCGGCAGGCGTTGCGTCCACGGCTTCACTGACGGCAGGCGCAGGAGCGCTGACCGGCTCTTTGATGACAGGCGCGGGGCCTGCTTCTGGTTCTGCTGTCGGCTCGGGAACCACCTCCTCAACAACCGGCTCGGGCGCTTCGGGAGCGGAATCGGTTTGAACGGGCTCGGGCTCAACCACCCGCGGCTCGGGCTGGGCAGTCGCTTCTTGCTCGGCCAACGCCTGGGCGCGCTCGACTTCCAGGCGCGCGTTCTCTGCGGCTTCGGCTTCCTTGCGCGCCTTGGCCTCTTCCGCACGCCGGGCCAACGCTTCTTGCGCCTCTCGCCCCTTCTCAGCGGCGACCGAGGCCGCTTGCTTGGTTTTGTCTGCCAAGGCTTTGCCAAAACTTGCAGCCAGCCGGCCTGCGGTTTTCAAGTTTTCTTTTGTCGCATCGCTGACGAGCTTCTCCGCGTCCGTGGGGGCGGTGGTCTTGGCTTGTGCTGCTTTGGCGAGCAGCTCGCGCTGCTTGCGTTGTTTGATGAGTTCTTCGGGTGTCATGGTTCCTCCCAGGCGCTTGAAAAAGATTTGAGCCAGGGGGCTTTCGCCCCCCAGCTCTCGGTTGGCTTAGCGAACGTCGGGGATCGGCGAAACCGTGATGGCGTAATCGCCCCGGCCGCACTGGTCATCGACCGTGGCGTTCTGAAGCGCACCGCGCTTTGCCAGCTCAACGACCGGCACCTGGCACACGGCGGCATCGGCACCACTGAAGCCAACCGTCAGCTTTTCTTTGCTCGCCTTGAGCAACGCGGCCAGCTTGTCCAGCGTGGCGCCGGTCTTGGCACTCACCGGCTGCATGTCAGCGGCCGGGTAACGGATGACCAGCTTGTCCAGGGCTTCGGCCTGGCCGTCCTTGGTTTCGACGGTCTTGGTATGCACCTGAGCATCCAGGCCAGCTGCCTTGGCTTCGGCTTCCAGTTCGCGGAACTCCTTGAGCTGGGCTTGATAGGACGCAATGCCTCCGACAATCGCCCCAGCAGCGCACACCGTCAGGGCCTTGTCTTTCTTGCCGGTCAGCAGGGCGATGCCTGCACCGGCAGCGCAGCCAATCCCGCCGGCCTTGAACAGGCGCAGCTTGTTGGTCTTTTGGGGTTCGGGCCGGGTGCTGTCCTGGGCAAACGAAAGCCCCGGAGCCAGCAACGCGGCGATGGTGAGAGTGAGGATGAAACGCTTCATGGGTATGCCTCCTTATGAGGTAGTGGGGAAAGGGTTAGAGTTTTGGAGGCAGGAACGCCGAGGTAGCAGCAGAAGCTCGACTGGGTTCGGCAGCCGGTTGCTTGGAGAGGGTTTCGGCGTCGGGTTCTTGCTGCGCCAGGAACTGGGAAAACGCTTGAAGGGTTTTCACCACCAGTTCTTCATTGGCCTGGAGCGCCGCGCTCTGCTCTGCTCGCAAGTCCGCCAGCGCGCTTTCTAGGGCAAGGGCATTCCGCGTTTCGGATTCGCGGACCGTGGCTCGGATGTCGCCCAACGCATCGGACGCTTCAAGCCCCTGAACCACGCCCCGGTTTTTCTCCAGGACCGCCAGGCGCAAATACTTGTTCAAGGAAACGCCTTGTTCTTTCGCGCAATACCGCGCGCTCTCCAACTCATCGGGAGCGATGCTGAAAGATTTGGTTAGAAGCGACGGACGACCCACTTAACCCCCTGCAATGAAAATCCACACCCATGGATTAGCAAAGGATTTAAGAAGCGCAAGTGGGCTAAGCCGTTTTTCTTCTGTTTTTCTGGGGTTCCGGCCATTTTTCAGCCGAACGGTTGGCCAAGTTGTTAGCCAAGACTGAAAACAAGGCGCAGCAAGGCCTGGACGGGTGGAAAGGCGCAGCGTTTCTAGCCAAGCCGGAAAAACACTTCAGTGCGACTTGTGTATGGCCTACTCCCTTCACCCTTCGGAAAACCTTGAACGGTGAATGGGCAGCCAACCTCTTCCCCCGCAGTCCTCCCCAAGTTTTTGCTCCCCCGCTCTTGCCCTTCCGCTTTTCCCCGGTAGAAGTTTAGGAAAGCCCCAATCCTCAACCCAACCGGAGCCCCCTATGCCCCTCACTCCCGCCACGC
>NZ_JAPTFX010000023.1:0-41555 GCF_030985895.1 Stenotrophomonas sp. Sm6012
CACCTGCACCGCATCCTGAAGATGCATCGCGGCCGCCAGCTGCTGACCCCGGGCCGTACCGCGCAGTCGCTGGCCGGACCCCCTTGACGTCTCATCAATCGCCGCCACCGCAGCTGCCGCCGTCACTGCCACCACCATCACCGCTGCAGTCGGAGCTGCTGTGGCCGTGATGGCTGTGGCTGTCACTGGAATGGCCACCCGAGTAGTCGTAGGCGCCGCCGAGGCCGTTATCGCCCCGGCTGCCCGAGCCATCGGTGGTGGCCACCGCCATGCACAGGATCGCGCCGACCAGCGGCAGTAGCCAGACCAGCAGCAGCTGCACCGTGCGACCGCCTGCCGACAGGCCGTCGCGCCGGACAATGAGCACCGTGGCGACCAGATTCAGGCTCAGCACCAGCAGGACCAGCAGAAGGGCGAGGATCAACATGCGGCGGTTCCGTGCCTGGACTGGCCGCATTATGCCGCCCCGCCCCGGCATTGGCCCTGCCTGTCATGAAGATGGGACAATGTAGGGCGCGCCGGCCTGCCCCGTGGCCGCCGGCGCCCCCCGCACCACACGGAAGAAGAAGAACAACAACATGCTGAAAGTCATTTTCGATACCGACCCGGGCGTCGACGACGCCCTGGCCCTGCTGTACCTGCACAAGCACCCGCAGATCGACCTGATCGGCGTCACCACCACCTTCGGCAACGCCTCGGTTGAATCGACCACGCACAATGCGCTGTACCTGAAGCAGGCCTGGGGCTTTGCCGCCCCGGTCGCGCGCGGCGCGGCAGGCCCGCTGCAGCCGGAAGCCACTCCGGAAGCGTGGCCGGTGCACATCCACGGCCACAACGGCCTGGGCAACCACCCGGTGCCGGCGCAACTGGACGTAGCCGCCGACGCGCGCCCGGCCGCGCAGCTGATCATCGACCTGGTCCGCGCCCACCCGGGCGAAGTGACCCTGGTTGCCGTGGGCCGCATGACCAACCTGGCGCTGGCCCTGCAGCAGGCCCCGGACATCGCCGGCCTGGTGCGCGGCGTGGTGATCATGGGCGGCGCCTTCCACGTCAACGGCAACATCACCCCGGCCGCCGAGGCCAACATCTGGGGCGATGCCGAAGCGGCCGACGTGGTGTTCACCACCAATTGGCCGGTCACCGCGATCGGCCTGGACGTGACCACCCGCGTGGAGATGGACCGTGACGGCCTGGACACGCTGGCCGGGATCGGCGGTGCCGACGCCGAGCTGGTGCGCGCGCTGTCGCAGGACTACGTGGACTTCTACCTGCAGGCCGGCCACAAGGGCATGGTCGTGCACGACTGCTGCGCCTGCATCGCGCTGACCCGCCCGGAACTGTTCCAGTTCGAGCGCGCCAGCGTGCGCGTGGCCACCGACGGCGTCGCCCGCGGCATGACCATTCCCAAGCCGGAAGGCATGGGTTTCGGCCCCAGCGTGTGGGATGGGCATGTGCTGCAGTCTGTCGCCATCGGCGTGGATGCGGCCGCCGTACTGGCCGACATCGAGCAGACCCTGAAGGTCTGATCGGCTAGCGCCTGGACCTGCCCGGGACCGTCTCGGGCAGGGTCCACAGCACCGGCAGCACCAGCACCGCCACCAGCGCGATCATCGCGCCCGGCGCCGCCGCCCAGCCGCTGTGTTGCACCCACCATTGCGCCAGCCATGGCGTTGCGCCACCGAACACCGCCGTTGCCATGGTCACCCCCAGTGCCAGCCCGCTGACCCGGCCTTCGCCGGGGAACTGCTCGGCCGTGGCCGGTGCCGCCACCGCACTGACCCCACCGGCCACGCAGGCCAGCAGGACCGCCGCCAGCGCGATGCCCCATGCCGTTGCCTGCGCCATCCACGCGAACAGCGACAGCGGCAGCAGCGCCGCCAGCACGGTCAGGCCCAACAGCATCGGCCGCCGTCCAATGCGATCGGACAACGCCCCACACAATGGCGTGATCGCGATCACCGCCACCGCCGCAATCGTCGACAACCACAGCGCATCGCCTTCGTCGTGGCCCTGCGCATGCAGGAACGCCGGCACATAGGTGATGCCCACGTAGTAGGTGATCGAGCCCAGTGCTGAGATCGCGAAGGTGCGCGCCACCGCCCGCGGATGATGGCGCAGCACGTGCCTCAGCGGCGTGGCCGGAATGCTGCCCTCGCGGCGCTGGCGCTCGAACTCGGGCGACTCGTGCATTCCCGAGCGTGCGACGAGGATCACCAGCGCCAGCGCCGCGCCGACGAAGAACGGAATGCGCCAACCCCAGCTGTCCAGTTGCACGGTGGGCAGCAACGCCACCGTCGCTGCCGAGATCGCCACCGCCAGCAGCGCACCGACTTCACTGGCGGCAGAGGCCAGCGAGGTCACCAGGCCGCGTCGCCGTTCGGGCGCGCTTTCCAGCAGATACGCGACCACGCCGGTGTATTCACCGCCCACCGAGAACGCCATCACGCAGCGCAGCACCAGCAGCAGCACGCCGGCGGTGGTGCCCGCCGTTGCAGCAGTCGGCAGCAGGGCGGTGGCCAGCATCGCCGCCGCCATCAACGCCATCGAGGCCAGCAGCATCCAGCGCCGGCCCAGCCGGTCACCCAGGTGGCCAAAGCACAGCGCGCCGAGCGGGCGCATCAGGTAGGACACCGCGAAGCCGGCCAGGGTGACCAGCATCGCCTGCTCGCCACCGCCAAAGAACACCCGCGACAGTACCGTGGCGAAGTACAGGTACAGGGTGAAGTCGTACCACTCCACCACCGTGGACAGGCCGGCCACCCACATCGAGCGCTGCCGCGCCACGGTCATTGCGTATTCGCCTTCAACAGACTCGATCCCGGTTGCACAGGTTCGAAGCAGGATGTCATGGCCGGGGTGAAATACCGGTCATCGGCTGTCCGTCGCCTGCATGTACTGGGTTTCATGGCCGGTGAAACGCTCGCCGTCAAAGCCGAAGCAGAAGCGCCCCTCCTCGAACACGCGGTAGACCAGCAATGCGCCATCGAGGCAGAACTGCTGCTGGTCCACGCCCGTCTCCAGAGTCCCGTAGCCGGTAGCCTCTCCGCCCTTCCCCGCTGCTCCGGTGAAGGCGTCGATCGGCAGCGGTGTCGCCTCGCCGGTGCGGGTATCGACCAGCACCACCGTGCGCTGGAAGTACTCAGGGCGATCATCGGTCTGCACCAGCAGATAGTGCTGGTTGAAATTGGGCTTCTGGTTCTGCAGCGCATCCTCGATGCGCGCGCGATGCCGCGCATCGCAGAAGTCGACCGGGCTGTAGCGGTAGCTGCAACCGTCGTGGTCGTAGGGCAGGTTCATGCCGGCATAGCGGACGCTTCCCTCACTGTCCACGTCGTGCCCCAGTTCCGGGGTGCTGCACAGCAGCCACGAACGCTGCGCATCCTCGGGGTCGGCCATCAGTTTCGGCTCGCGCCCCTCTTCGTAGGCGGCACCGCCCGGAAAATCCTGCCCGAAGTGCTTGCGGATGATCGGGCGCGCTTTCTCCAGCGGCAGGCCGATCTTCGCCCCACGGAACGACACGAACGTCATCGTCGGCAGAATCACTTCGTCCACGGGCAGCCCCTTCCACTGGCCCTGTACGCAGAACGTGGCGATCTCGTTCTCCGCGTCCTCCCGGCAGGGCGTTGGTGCATTCGCGGCCAACCAGGGGTGGGCCGGGCGATCGGTTTGTTGATCGATGTACCAGCCCTCCAGCGCACACGTCGGCATGGCATCGAGCAGCGGGGAGAGGTCGGTGCTGGCCACTGGCGCGGCAACCTGCGTGTCTGCCTCGGGTGCCTCGCCAGGCACCTCCGGTGTGCGCTGGCAACCGGCCAGCAGCAGTGCACCGACCAGCAGTGCGACGAAGCGCGAACGCCCGCGTGAGTGATGTGCTTCCTGCATGGTGTCTTTCCCTATTTGAGAACCCCGTGCAGATGATCTCTGATCCGGAGCCCGTTTGAATGCTGGATGCAGGGCGATCTTGCTGGATGGCCTGGAGCTAACGGGAGTGCAGGCGTGCCCCCCGGTAAGCGCCGTAGGCATCGAGGATTCTCTGCATCCGCGCCTGCTGCTTCACGCCCATCGGCACCCGCTGCACGCGCTTCAACAATGTCTTCCACATGTAGCCGGACCGGAAGTAGTAGGGCCGCACTTCGAGGAAGGTAAGCACTACATCCAGCGCGCCCGGGTCATGCTCGGCCAGCAGTTTCAACGCCTGGTCATAGCCGCCCGGAAAGGCAAGCTGATCGTAGCGCAGTTGATACTCGGCGCAGGCCGCAGCGTGCAGCGCCCGCTGCTCCGGCCCACGCCAACGCGTACCTGCGGTATCGCGGATCACCTGGCGAAGCCGGTTGATCTCATCGGCATTGGCGCGGATCAGGCGTTCCATCGGAGCGCGGGAATGCGCCATCGCCTCTTCCTCCATGAAGGCGTGTGCAGCATCACGGCGCGCGGCGCAAGGTCAGCAGGGTGATCTCGGACGGAACACCGATGCGCGCAGGGAACCCGGCCCACAGGCCTGCACCGTTGCTCACGTACAGGGTCATGCCATCCACCTCGTAGCGGCCGGAGACATAGCCGCCGTTGGCGCGTTTCACCAGCTGGTCCATACCGATGATCTGGCCGCCGTGGGTATGCCCTGACAGCTGCAGCTTGACGCCGCGCGCGGCGGCCTCGCGCGCATTGCGCGGACGATGATCGAGCAGGATCACCGGAGCGGACGGATCGGCACCGGCCAGCGCCGCGTCCAGATCCGGCAGCGGCAGTCCATAGCGTGCCGCCACCGGATCGGTGACACCGGCGATGGTCAACGCCGCCTCACCACGCCGTACCTGCAGGTGGCTGTTCTCCAGCACCTGCATGTGCAGCGCGCGGAACGCCTGCATCCAGTCCTGGTACTGCGCGTAGTACTCGTGGTTGCCGGTGATCGCGATGACGCCATCCGGCGCATGCAGGTCGGCCAGCGGGCGCGCGTCGTCGCGACGGGCCTCGACGCTGCCATCGATCAGGTCGCCGGTGATCACGATCAGGTCCGGCTTCAGCGCATTGCTCTGCTCCACCACCCTGCGCACCCAGTCGCCGGTCAGCAGGCGGCTGGCATGGATGTCGGTCAGCTGCAGCACGCGGTAGCCGTCGAAGGCGGCCGGCAGATCCTTGATCGCCACGTCGATCTGCCGGGGCTTGGGCACCGCCATGCCCTGGCTGACACCATAACCGCTGACCAGCAGCGCCAGCACAGCGGCCACGGGACGCAGCCAGGGGGCGCGCAATGCCGATACCGCGCGCGGCCGGCGGAGCAGGCGCGACAGCAGCAGTCCTGCGTCCAGCACCAGCATCACCAGCGCAAGCAGCAGCACCGCCGTCGAGCCGGTGGCCAGCGTGGCGATCGCCAGCTTCGGTATCTCCGGCGAGGCCATCGTGCCCCAGAAGGTGGCGACGATGCGCAGCTGCACGGCCACAGCCACCAGCAGCAGCGACAGCACGACCTTCAATGCGGTGGGCAGGCGCAGCGGCCAGAACAGGCGCCAGGCCACGTACAGGCCCATCAACAAACCGATCGTACTCAGCACTGCAACCATCCAGGAAGAAAAGCGGGCCCGCCATGGTGACGGGCCCGCGTGTCATTGGGTAGAGGCAGCATCACGCCCCGGGCAGGCGCTCCACCCGCAGGCGGGCGATGCGGCGCTTCTCCATCGCCAGTACGGTGATGCGCACGTCGGCGATCTCCACCACGTCGCCGATGTCCGGCAGGCGGCCCAACCGCTCCAGCACCAGCCCGGAGATGGTCATGTAGTCCGCGCTGCGCGGCAGCGAGACACCGGCCAGGCGCTGCAGGTCATCCAGGGTCAGCGCTCCGTCGGCCTCCCACTGGCCTTCGCCCTGCGCGACCACGCCATAGCGTTCGTCCTGGGTATCCACCAGGTCACCGGCAATCGCGGCCAGCAGGTCGTTGGCCGTCACCAGGCCTTCCACGCTGCCGTACTCGTCCACTGCCACCGCCAGCGGCACCGGGTGCTGGCGGATCAGCTCCAGCGCCTGCAGTGCACTGGCACTGGACAGCACGTACTGCGGCTCGCGCAGGTTGCCTTCCAGCTGCAGCGGCCTGCCCTGCAGCAGGTCGGCCAGCAGGTCGCGGCTCTGCACCACGCCGCGCAGGCTGTCCAGATCGCCGTCGCCGACCAGCAGGCGGGTGTGCGGCGATGCCACCAGGCGCGCCACCACATCATCCTGCCCGCGTGCCAGGTCGATCCACTGCACGTCGGCACGCACGGTCATCACGCTCGACACCGGTCGATCGGCCAGCCCGAGCACGCTGCGGATCATCTCGTGCTCGGCCGGCTGCAGCCGCTCTTCGGCATCGGCGTGTGCGTCCTCGCTTTCGTCGTCGTGTCCGTTGGCCGGACGCGCCCCCAGCATGCGCAGCACGGCGTCGGCGGTGCGCTGTCGGAACGGCTGGCGCCGCTCGTTGCGCTCGCGGTTGAAACGCACCCACTGGTTGAACGCTTCGACCAGGATCGAGAAGGCAATGGCCGCGTACAGGTAGCCCTTCGGGATCTTGTAGCCCAGGCCCTCGGCCACCAGGCTGAAACCAATCATCAGCAGGAAGCCCAGGCACAGCACCACCACCGTGGGATGCTTGTTGACGAAACGGGTCAGCGGCTTGCTGGCCACCAGCATCAGCGCCATCGCGATGGTCACCGCGGCATACATCACGCCGAGGTTGTCGACCATGCCGACCGCGGTGATCACCGAGTCCAGCGAGAACACTGCGTCGAGCACCACGATCTGCGCCACCACCATCGCGAAGCTGGCATAGACCTTCTTGCCATCCTCGTGGTGCTCGCGGCCTTCCAGCCGTTCGTGCAGTTCCATCGTGCCCTTGAACAGCAGGAACAGGCCACCGCCCAGCAGGATCAGGTCACGCCCGGAGAAGCTGTGATCGAACAGCGTAAGCAGCGGCTCGGTCAGCTTCATGATCCAGGCCAGCGCCGCCAGCAGCACCAGCCGCATCAACAGGGCCAGGGTGAGGCCGATCACCCGTGCGCGGTCGCGCTGGTGCGGCGGCAGCTTGTCAGCCAGGATCGCGATGAACACCAGGTTGTCGATGCCGAGAACGATCTCCAGCACGACCAGGGTTGCAAGGCCCATCCATATCGAGGGGTCAGCCAACCATTCCATTTCAGGTCCGTTTCGTCAGTAGGTAAGGGAGAAAAGCAGTCATTCAATCGGCATCCTGCGCCTGCGCCGGGTCATGACCGAGCAGGTCGCCGGGCGTGCACTGCAGCTCGCGGCAGATCGCATCGAGGGTGGAAAAGCGGATGGCGCGTGCCTTGCCGGTCTTCAGGATCGACAGGTTCGCCAGGGTGATGTCGATGCGCCCGGCCAGCTCGGACAGGGTCATGCCCCGTTCCTGCAGCATGCGGTCGAGGGTGATGACGATCGCCATCAGCGCGTGCCCATCAGACCAGACCGTCCAGGTCATCGCGCATCGCCGCGCCTACGGCAAACACGCGTGCCAGTACGAACAGCATCAGCACCGCGACCAGGCCGGTGATCGACATGCCACCGCCGACTTCCATCCAGGTGAAGTCCGGGCCCATCCAGGCCGCGTAGGCACCGATCAGGATCGACAGCAGCTCCATCGCCAGCATCAACCACGCCATGCGCTGCAGGCGCTGTGCATTGGTGTGGGTGAACGGCTGCTCGCGCGCCGCCGAGTCCAGCAGCCGCAGCAGATGACGCAGGAACACCAGGCACAGCACCAGCAGCACGACGATGGCGCCCAGCCCCAGGCAGAAATGCAGGAACAGATCGTTGCCATGCGCGGCCGCAGCAGCGGCATCGTGGACGCTGTCCAACAGCCAGCGGCGGTCGTGGCCAACCAGGGGAATGGCCAGCAGTGCGGCCAAGATGCCCAGCCAGCACATCGCGCGCACGGCCTGCACGGCGGCCTGGGCCAGGGTGAACAAGCCTCGCGCGGGTCTGGCGCGGGCGGGTCGAGCGGTCAAGCGGCCTCCGGCATTGGGGTGGCATGCCACCCCGGGATGAATTTATCGATAAACGATATATCACAACCCGCGTGAAAGGGTGAATCGCGAGCGAAGCAGTCAACGCGGCGCTTGACAGCCGCCCTGCACAGGAAGACCATTAATTAACGAATTAGTTAATTAGCTCGCCATGGACCGTATCTTCGAAGCGCTCGCCTCCACCGCCCGCCGGCAGATCCTGGCCTACCTCAGCGCTGGTGAGCTCAGTGCGGGCGAGCTGGCCGGGCGCTTCGATTTCAGCAAGCCGGCGCTGTCCAGCCACCTGCGCATCCTCGAGGAGGCAGGGTTGATAGAACGCGAGAAGCGCGGTCAGTTCGTGTACTTCCGGCAGGTGCCCGACCGCCTGGCCAATACGCTGTTTTCCTGGGCGGCTGAAGTCTGCCCGGTGGGCGGTCCGCTCAAGCGCGAGGCCCGTGCCCGCCGCAAGTCCCCTGCCCGCTGAGCATCCCTGCCAAGGAGCGCGACCATGCCTGGCTCGACCCGCGCCCGCCGTTCGTTTCCAGCCGTCCAGCTTCCCGGCCAGGAAGGAGCCAGTCCCACCGAAGTCACGCTGATCGCACAATTGGGGATCGGTGCCGGTGATGCCCTGATCACCGACGCCAGCCAGCGCCAACGCCACCACCCGGCCTTCATCGATGCGCTGGATGAGCCCTCCGCACGGCTGGGCAGCATGCATCTGCAGCAAGGCGACCCATCCTCGCTGTACAGCTTCGCTGTCGGAGCTGGCGGCCATCCATTCCATCGCCATGCCGGTCCGCGCATGTTCACGGCCATCGCCGGAAGCGGTGGCACCGAGCTGCGCTTTGCCAGCGCTTCCGACGCGCAGCTGGCGCGGGACCCCGGCTGCATCCCACGCACGCTGCGGCGCATCCGCATCCCACCGGACTGCCTGTTCACGGTGCGCTTCGGTGGCGGGACCTGGCACCAGTTCGCGTCGACCCACCCCCAGCACCCGGCGCTGTTTGCGCTGTCGTGCCACAGCAATGAACTGGCCGGTGCGATGAGCGAGCACACCCGTGCGCAGGTACTGCTCAATGCCGCCGACATTCCCAGCCTGACCGATGTGCTGCCGGAAGCATGCTGGCCCACCGCCGCCGCGCTGGCGGCCACACCACTGGTACAGCTGTCACTGCAGGCCGCGCCACCCAGCCTCCGCGCACGGCTGTGCACGCGCACCCGAGCGGTGTTCGGCCCGCTGCGGCGGATCGCATTGCAGCGACATCGCGGGTTCGTCGAACGCGCTACGCCCGCCTATCCCCTCCATTCGCAGGTGCCACCCAGCGATGGCCTGCTGGCCGCAGCATTGCCGCTCAGCCATTACCAGGACCTGGCCACAGTGCGGCTGGACAGCATGCAGGCAGTCCACCGTTCCGCGTCGGCACTGCTGGCCGACGTACTGGAAGGCTTCCTCCGCAATCGCCCCAGCGGCGTGGGCCGGTTGATGGCGCTGCGCAACCGCCTGGTTGCACCGATGCGGCTGCGCACCTCCCCGCTGGGCTGCCCGGTATCGTCGCTGCTGTCCAATGACCGCAGCCGGCTCTTCGCCGGCCGCTATCCGGTGCTGGATTCACGGGTCGATGCAGATGACCAGTGCGCGGAAGTACTGCTCGGTGCCGATGATCGCCACCTGCGTTTCCGCAGCAGCGTGCGCGTGCAGCTGCGTGCCGGCGGCCACATCGAGATCAGCCTTGGTTCGCGCGTGCAGACCCACAATGCGTTCGGCCGCGTCTACATGGCGTTGATCGATAGCACGCACCGCCACTATGTCGCGCCGGCGCTGCTGCGCCGTGCGGTCGAGCATGCGCTGGCGCCGGAACTGGCCGACCTCGATGAGTGCGCGGCGGGCGCAGTGCATTGAGGAAACCCGCCCGCGGCCGGCACTACCCGGCGTTGTAGCGGTACACCAGATCCTCCGCATCGCTGCGCACGGCATGCTCATCCAGCACACCGCCGAGGCGCTGCGCAACGGCCTGTGATGCGAGGTTGTCCGGCGCCATGTAGCTGACCAGGGTCGGCAGCTGTGCCACCACGAAGGCCCAGTCGCGCAGTGCCCCGGCCGCTTCAGTGGCGAAGCCCTGCCCTTCGTGGCCGTCATACAGCAGCCAACCCAGTTCCTTCTCCGGAAACAGCGGGCCATGGTTGATACCCACCTGGCCGATGCAGGCACCGGTGTCGGCCCGTTCGATCATCAACGCACCATGGCCGAACAGATGCCAGCTCGCCAGGTCATGGCAGAACTGGCCCCACGCGGCAACCTCATCGAATGGACCGCCCATGCCGCGCGCGCGTGGCGACGCCAAGAACGCGGCATAGATGCCGAAGTCATCCAGCTGTTGAGGACGCAGCCGCAGGCGCGCGGTGTGCAGGGTGGGAATATCGAGCATGCTGCCGGTCGGCTCAGTACACCGCGAGGTGGCCGCAACCGCGTCGCTGCGGTTGCCCTTCCATCGTCACCTGCACGCTGGCCAGGGTGTCGACACCATCGGCATTGCGGCACGACTCGCGCTTGATCTCGACAATGGCGGGCTGCCTGTCCAGCTCACCATTGAGCACGATCAGCGAACTGGGCGCATCGGCCGGCTGCCCGAGATAGCGCAACGTACCCTTGTGGGTACGGCCATCGGCGCTGAGGCTGGCATCGTGGTTGCCGTTGCCGGTGGACGCGATCTCGATGCTCCACCCTGCCCCGCCACCGGTGAACGCAGGCACCGGGCTCATGCCGGCCGCGATCGAGGGAGGGCGCGGCTCATCGGCCGTGGTCTTCGATGCGGGGCTGGCGCAGCCGGCCAGCAGGCCCGCAAGCAGTGCGGCGAAGGCAAGGGGATGCACGGTCATGGTGGGCTCCTGCAGCGATCGGGCCGCCAGTGTAGGGCGCGCCACGTGCGCCGGCGATGAACATGACCGGTCAACGTGAGGTGCGTCCCCCACCGGCAACCCGCACGCGGTCGCGGCCTTGTGCCTTGGCCTGGTACATCGCCGCATCGGCCGCGCGCAGCAGGGTGCGCCAGCCCAGTGCGTCGGTACCGCCCTCGGCCACGCCGAAGCTGGCGGTCACGCGCAGCGTGCTATCGCCGCCCACCACGATATCCAGCTGCTGCAGCGCCAACCGCAGCGATTCGGCCAGCCGGCGACCGGCATCCAGATCGCCATCGGCCAGCAGCACCAGGAACTCTTCGCCACCGTAGCGGGCGATGCTGTCGCTGCGGCGCAGGTGGCGCTGCAGCAGCTGCGCGACCTGCACCAGCACCTCGTCGCCGGCATCATGCCCATGGCCGTCATTGATCGACTTGAAGCGGTCCACGTCCAGCAGGATCACCACCGCCGCCGCAACGCCCTCGGCATGGCGCTGCTGCACCCGCTGGTCCAGCGCGCGGCGGTTCAACAGCCCGGTCAGTTCATCGGTACCCGCCAGCTGCCGCAGCTCACTGGTCAGCGCCGAGCGTTCGCGCGAGGTTTCGCGCAGGACTTCGATCGCATCGAACAGGCGCTGCATTTCCGCCAGCGGATGGGTGACGTGCTGCTCCGGCCCCGGCGCGTCGGAGGCGATCTGGATCACCTGCCGCTGTGCCTGCAACAGCGGGCGCAGGATCTGCACATGGGCAATGCGCAGGGCCACGCCCAGCACCAGCAGCGTACCCACGACCGTCGCTACCAGCACTGCCAGGCGCATGGCCGCGCGGTTGCGGGTATGTTCGAAGCGGGCAATGGACACACTCAGGTAGCCATCGCGCAGCGCCTCCAGCGACTGCAGCGTCGGCACATAGCGCCGGGTGAACTCGGCAGCGGTCCACGGCGGAGGTACACCACGACGACCGCCTTCGATCAACTGCTCGACCATCGGCAGCGATTCACCGAAAAACTGCCGCCGCGCCATGTCCCAGTGCCAGGACAACGCCGGGTCACTGCGGAACACTGCCTCGTGGCTGCCGGCCAGCCGCCACAGCTCCAGCAGGCGGCCCTCGGTCTGCAGCGCCGCGCGCACCTGCTCGTTGCGCCACGCACCCGGCACCGCCACCGGCGCCATCACGTTGGACGCCAAACGCCCGCCGTGCTCGCGCAGGTCGATCAGCACCTGGCCCTGCATCGCCGGAATCGCTGCCTCGCGGTCGGTGCGGACCAGTACGTTGATCTGTGCGGACGTCAGCAGGTGCAGGCGGTCGACCACCGCGAACATGCTGCTGATCGCGCGCTCCACGTCTTCGACCCGGCGTGCGTCCTGCGGCTGCGCCGCCACCCGGTCCACACTGGCACGTGCCGACTTCAGGCGGCGTTGCGCATCGGCCAGCATCGCATGCGCATCAACCTCGCCCGGATCGGCCTTGAACGCGGTGTCCAGCTGCAGCATGGCGGCGTCGACCCGCCGCCGCACCACGGCCAGCTGCATGGCCAGCCGCGCCTGCTCGGCGCCTTCGTCCGCGCGCGCGCCCAGCAGGCTGTTGGCCGGGCCGCGTTCGGAGGAAACCAAGTTGGCCAGATCAAACGTCTGCCGCAGCTGGCGCAGGCTGACCAGATTGTCCTCGGCGGCGGCATAGCGCATCGTGCCCTGGACCAGGGCGATGACCATCAGCGGCAGGGTGCAGACCACGAACAGTCCCGCCAGGATCCAGACCCAGGTCCGCAACCCGATGGGCGATACCTTGCCGGCCATTCAACTTTCCCCTGACGTGCGGATCACTGTACTGAGCGGCCCCGGCAGTGCCAAGCCAGCACTGCGCGGCCCCTGCCCCTGCGTATACCCCAGTCATCGCGAACGTGCCGCCAAGAGGCGGCACCCGGCTCACCGAAACAGATCCGTCACGTCAGCGGGGTCAGATCCAGCGTTGATCCACCAGTTCCCGCTTCACATAGGCATAGAACACCGGCGCGGCCACCAGCCCCGGCAGGCCGAACGCCGCCTCCATCACCAGCATGGCCAGCAGCAGTTCCCAGGCGCGTGCCTGGATCTCGCCACCGACGATGCGCGCGTTGAGGAAATATTCCAGCTTGTGGATGACGATCAGGTACAGCAGCGCCGCCACCGCCACGTAGAACGACACCGACAACGCGACGATGGTGATGATGGTGTTGGAGATGATGTTGCCCACCACCGGCAGCAGCCCGGCGACGAAGGTGATCAGCACCAGCGTCTTCGACAACGGCAGGTGCACCCCGAACAAGGGCAGCACACCCAGCAGGAAAATGGCGGTGAACACGGTGTTGAGCAGCGAGATCTTCACCTGCGCGAACACCACCTGGCGGAACGCAGTGGCCAGGCGGCTGGTGCGGCCGATCAGTTCCTGCGCCAGCGGCCCCATTTTCGGCAGCGGCAGTTCGTCATACAGCGCGATCATCGCGCCCAGCACCATGCCGATCAGCACGCGCACGCCTACCTGCACCACCGAGGTACCGGCCACGCCCAGCTGGCGCTGGTGCTCGGCGGCCCAGTCGTTCAGCGCTGCGCGCAGCGCCGGCATGTCTTCGGGAATGTAGGGCTGCAACAGCGCCGGCACCTGGTGCCGCGACGAATTGAGGATCTCCATCAGCCGCGCCAGCAGCGCGTCCGGCCCGCCGGTCTCGTTGCGGAAGAACGAGGCCACGCCGATCCCGGCCAGTACCAGCGCGCTGATGATGACCGCCGACAGCACGATCACCGCGATCGCCCGCGCCCGACCCGGTGGCAGCCGGCCTTCCACGGTGGAGGCCAGCAGGTGGGTCAGCTGGAACACCAGCAGGCCCGACAGCAGGGTCACCACCAGGCCCAGCTTCAGCGCCAGCCACATGCCCAGCAGCATCATCAGCCAGGCCGCGATCCGCGGAACGGGGGGCTTGGGCTGCACAACAGGGGCGTCTTGCATGGGGGCACGTCCGGGCGGGGTGGCCCATGGTAGAGGATTGGCCGTGCGATTCCGTGTGCAGGATGAACGGCCGTTACGCCGTCATTGGGCGGCGCCGTGTTCGCCGTAGCTGGCGTTGTTCTTGCCCTGCCGCTTGGCGTGGTACAGCGCCCGGTCGGCCTGCGCCAGCCAGTCCTCCACGCTACCGCCGCGTGGCGTGGCAGCAATGCCGATGCTGACGCTGAACTCCACGCCCGGGGTGGCCTGGCGGGCGGCCTCGAGCAGGTGCAGGCGCACCCGCTCGGCCACATGCATCGCATCCACCGGCGCGCAGTCGTGCAGCAGCACGACGAACTCGTCGCCACCGAGGCGGGCCGGGGTGTCACCGGGCCGGGCAAACGCGCGCAGGGTCGAAGCAATGTGCCGCAGGACTTCATCACCGGCACGATGGCCATGCGAGTCATTGATGCGCTTGAAATCATCCACGTCCAGCATCAGCAGGCAGGCAAAACCGCCCTGGCGCTGCGCCTTGTCCAGCGCCTGTTGCGCGCGCAGGATCAGGAAGCCGCGGTTGGCCAGCTCGACCAGCGGGTCCATCCGGCTCAAGCGCTGCAGCTGCCGGTTCTGCGATTTCACCCGACGCGCCAGCTGCCAGCTGAGGATGCTCAGACCGATGCCGTAGACGAACAGGAACGGCACGCTGAGCACGATCGTGCGCTGCGAGGTCACCGGTTGGTAGGGAAACCCGAGGGCCCACCAGGTGATCGCAAAACCCAGCACCAGTGCCAGCGTGGCGCGCATTGCCAGGCGCACGCCGCCGGCCGCGATCTTGTCCGCAACCAGCAGCGCCGCGAACAGTGCACTGGGCACCGCGCTCAACCCAATGAAGGCGATCCAGCCACCGCCGAACAACGAATCGGCCACCATGCAGCGGAACTGGACCACGGCAGGCTGCCGGGAACGGTGGGTCAGCAGCAGCGCGAGCGCGGGCCAGGCCAGTGCATTGAGCAGCAGCAGGACCCAGGCCAGCGCACCGTCATGGCGTTCCAGGATGATCGAGGCGATCGGGATCGCGCCCAGGCCATTGCCCACGAAGCGCATCCAGCCGATGCGCCGCGCCGCGCCGATACCTTCGACCGCGACCTCGGTCGAGTCAGTCAAGAACGGCATTGCCGACCCCCTTGCGCGATCGCACCTTCCATCTCAGAACTCCACCCCAGCACTCCAGCCCGGCACTCCACCTCGACGCGTGCCGGGCTGCCTGGCGTGAGTCTGACAGCTTCGCGTCAATTCGGGATCAAGGGATCAAGGTCGCGACCTGGCCCGGGCGCCGCCGTCGAGCCCCGCAGCATCAGGCTGAAATCCAGCGTCTGCTGAAGCGGCACATCGGCATGCTCGATGATCGCCAGCAGCAGTTTGACTGCGCGCTCGCCGATCTCGCGCATCGGCTGCCGGATGGTCGTCAACGGCGGCGTGAGGTAACGCGAGGACGCCAGGTCGTCGAACCCGACGATGGACAGGTCATCCGGCACGCGGACACCCCGCTCACGGCAGGCCGCCAGGGCGCCCAGCGCCATCTGGTCGCTGAAGCAGAAGATCGCGGTCGGTGCCGGTGCCACGTCCAGCAACGCCATCGCCGCCGCATGGCCGGATTCCACGGAAAAGTCGCCTGGCACGATCCGCTGCTGGCGCAGGCGTCCGCGCGCCTTGCCCGCGGCCCGGACGCCCTGCAGCCGCTGCTGGTGCAGGGGGTTGTCGGGCGGCCCGCCGACCACGGCGATCTGCTCGTGACCCAGTCCGTAAAGGTGTTCCATCACCGCGCGTGCAGCCGCCGCGTTGTCGATGTGGACGCTGGGAATGCCGAGCGCAGGGTCGAACTCGCATCCGTTGACCACCGGCGCGGCGACGCCGCGTTGCTGCACGATCTCACGCGCCGTTGGCGGCAATCGATGCCCCAGCACGATCATGCCGTCGGCCTCGTTGCGCCGGAGCATCTGCGCATAGCGCTCCTCGCGGTCGGGTTGATGCTGGGTATCGCCCAGCAGCACCGCGTAGCCGACCGCCTGTGCCGCCTCCTCTGCACCTTGCAGGATCTGGGCGAAAAATGGATTGGCGATATCCGGCACGGTGACCAGGATCTTGCCGCTGCGCTGGGTCTTGAGTGTCCTGGCGACCGTGTTGGGCACGTAGCCGAGCGCGGCAGCCGCCTGCTCGATGCGCGCGCGCGTGGCGGGCAGCACCTTGTCCGGCCGGGAAAGCGCCCGCGACACCGTACCGGCAGAGACGCCCACGTGCTTGGCGATGTCGTAGATGGTTGCCATGGTTTCAGCTCTTGTTTCCGCTGTGCACTGCACAACGGGTCTGCGGAAGGCCCATGCTAGGGTAATGCAATCGATTGCATCGAGGGCGAATCATCTTGAAGACGCTCAAGGGTCCGGCGCTGTTCCTGGCGCAGTTCATCGGCGACAAAGCTCCTTTTGATCGGCTGGACACGTTGGCCGGATGGGCCGCGGGGCTGGGCTATTCTGGCGTACAAGTACCCACCACGGCGCCCCACCTGTTCGATCTGGCCCAAGCGGCGCGCAGTCAGAGCTACTGCGACGATGTGTCCGGCATGCTGGCCGGGCACGGTGTGCAGATCACCGAACTGTCGACCCATCTGCAGGGACAGCTGGTCGCCGTCCACCCCGCCTATGACAGCCTGTTTGACGGCTTCGCACCGCCTGCGGTGCACGGCAACCCCGCCACCCGCCAGGCCTGGGCAGTCGATCAGCTGATGCTGGCGGCCAAGGCCAGCCAGCATCTGGGACTGACCGCGCACGCCACCTTCTCCGGCGCGCTGGCCTGGCCGTACTTCTATCCCTGGCCGCAGCGCCCGCCCGGTCTGGTGGACGAAGCCTTCGCCGAACTGGGCCGCCGCTGGCGCCCGATCCTGGATGCGTTCGACGCCTGCGGCGTGGACCTGTGCTTCGAGATCCACCCCGGCGAGGACCTGCACGACGGCGCCACCTTCGAGCGCTTCCTCGACGTGGTGGATCATCACCCGCGGGCGAAGATCCTGTACGACCCCAGCCACCTGCTGCTGCAGCAGATGGACTACCTGGGCTTCATCGACCGCTACCACGACCGCATCGGCATCTTCCACGTCAAGGACGCTGAGTACCGTGCGAGCGCCAGCAGCGGCGTGTATGGCGGCTACCAGGACTGGATCGATCGTCCGGGCCGGTTCCGCTCGCTCGGCGACGGCCAGATCGACTTCAAGGCGATCTTCTCGAAGATGGCGCAGTACGACTTTCCGGGCTGGGCGGTGCTGGAGTGGGAGTGCTGCCTGAAACACCCGGAGGACGGCGCGCGCGAAGGCGCTGTCTTCATCCGCGACCACATCATCCACGTGACCGAACGCGCCTTCGATGATTTCGCCGACAGCGGCACCGACGCCGCTTCACTGCACCGCATGCTGGGAATCTGAGTCATTACCGCCCCGGGAGGGCAAGCCATGACGCACGCCATGTCGCGCTTGGGCGCGATGATGTTTCTGCAGTTCTTCATCTGGGGAGCGTGGTTCGTCACCCTGGGCACGTACCTGGTGCAGGGCCCGCTGCAGGCCAGTGCAAGCCAGGTCGCGACCGCCTTCCTCAGCCAGTCGATCGGTGCCATCGTCGCGCCCTTCCTGGTCGGCCTGATCGCCGATCGCTACTTCGCGGCGCAGCGCATCCTCGCGGTCCTGCACCTGGCCGGTGCGGTGCTGCTGTGGCTGGCGTCCACCGCGACGGACTTCACCACGTTCTCCGCCTGCGTGATGGGCTACATGCTGCTGTTCATGCCGACCCTGGCACTGGCCAACAGCGTGGCGATGCGGCACATGCAATCGCCTGAAAAACAGTTCCCGCTGGTGCGCGTAGCCGGCAGCATCGGCTGGATCATCGCCGGCGTGCTGATCGGCTTGATGGGCTGGGAGCAGGCACACCGGCTCGAGCTGACCTTCCAGATGGCCGCGCTGGCGTCGCTGCTGCTCGGCCTGTATGCCTTCACCCTGCCGCACACGCCGCCGCTGGCCCGGCAGCGCGACGCCGGGCTGGGGCAGATCCTCGGGCTGGATTCACTGCGGCTGCTGAAGTCGCGCTCCTATCTGGTGTTCTTCCTGGCCTCCATCGCCATCTGCATCCCGCTCTCGTTCTACTACAACTTCACCAACCCCTATCTCAACGATCTGGGCGTGCGCGGCGCCGCGGGCCTGCAGTCGCTGGGCCAGGTTTCGGAAGTGCTGCTGATGCTGGCCATGCCGTTCCTGTTCGTGCGGCTGGGGGTCAAGACGATGCTGGCGGTGGGCATGGCTGCGTGGGTGGTGCGCTACGGCATGTTCGCCTTCGGCGATGCCGGCAGTGGCTTCTCGCTGCTGGTGATCGGCATCGTGCTGCATGGCATCTGCTACGACTTCTTCTTCGTCACCGGCCAGATCTACACCGATGCCCATGCCGGCCCCGACGCGCGCAGCAGTGCGCAGGGCTTCATCACCCTGGCCACCTATGGCGTGGGCATGCTGATCGGCACCTTCCTGTCCGGCGCGGTGGTGGAGCACTACACCACCGCCGCAGGGCCCGACTGGCAGCAGATCTGGCTGTTCCCGGCCGGCGTCGCGCTCATCGTGCTGATCGCCTTCCTGCTGCTGTTCCGCGACCGGCCGGTGGTTGCGGCCGCAGCGTCCACTCCCTGAGGACCGCAGCCGATGCCCAAGCCTGGAATCGCCATCATCGGTACCGGCATGATCGCAGCCGTGCATCGTCGCGCGGCCTTGCTGGCCGGTGCCGAAATCCGTGGCGTGGCCGCCTCTTCCGCGCAACGCGCCGCCGATGTGGCGCAGGCGTGGGGTGTCCCGCGCGGCTATCGGGATATCGAAGAGGTGGTCGCCGACCCGCAGGTGCAGGTCGTGCACGTCTGCACGCCCAACCACCTGCACCGGTCCATGGCCGAAGCTGCACTGCGGGCCGGCAAGCACGTGGTCTGCGAGAAGCCGCTGGCAACCACGCTGGAAGACGCGCGGGCGCTGGCCGCGCTGGCCAGCTCGAGTGGGCTGGTCGCCACGGTTCCCTTCGTCTACCGCTACCACCCGGTGGTGCGGGAAGCCCGCGCGCGCATCGCCACAGGCGACATCGGGCCACTGCACCTCATCCATGGCAGTTATCTGCAGGACTGGCTGCTGGACCCGGCCAGCAACAACTGGCGCGTGGATCCGGCGCTGGGCGGCGCTTCGCGTGTGTTCGCCGACATCGGCTCGCACTGGTGTGACCTGGTGGAATGGGTCAGCGGCGAGCGTTTCACCGAGGTCAGCGCGGCGTTTGACACGGTGATCGCCGAGCGCGGCACCGCGGGTGGGCAGAGTTTCAGCACCCCGGCAGCCGGCGGTGCGATGCAGGCGGTCGCCAGCGAGGACGTGGCAGCGGCGATGTTCCGCACTGGCAACGGCACGCTGGCCTCAATGACGGTCAGCCAGGTCTCTGCCGGACGCCGCAACCGTCTCTGGTTCGAGATCGATGGCGCCAGGGCCAGCGTGGCGTTCAACCAGGAAGATGCCGAGCGGCTGTGGATCGGGTGGCCCGACCAGCGCGAAGAAACCTTCGTGCGTGGGCCGGGAGCCGGCAGTGCCGAACAGCGCCGGTTGTCGGTGTTGCCGGCCGGGCACGCACAGGGTTACGCCCAATGCTTCGAGGCCTTTGTCGCCGACACCTATCGCGCCATCGACGGCGAGCGGCCCGAGGGCCTGCCTACCTTCGACGATGGCGTGCGCTCGGCGCTGATCGTCGACCGTGTCATCACATCGGCCAGGACACGCGCCTGGACCACCATCGCTTGAAACCCGGGAGGATCTCTTGATGAAAGCCCCTGTCCGTAGAACCGCCGGCCTCGTCCTGCTGCTGCTCGCTGCCCTGCCCGCCTTCGCGGGCGAAGTGGCAAGCACGCAGAAGCCGATCGCGGTGCAGATGTACACCCTGCGCAACGCCGGCTCGCTCGAGCAGCAGTTGAAGATCGTCCACGACGCGGGCGTGCATGCGGTGGAAACGGTCGGCACGCAGAACGCCAGTGCGGCGGACCTCAAGCAGCTGCTGGACCGCTATTCGATCAGGGCCATTTCGTCGCACGTGCCATTGGCCGAGCTGCGCAACAATCTGGATGGCGTGGTGACCTTCAACCGCGCGATCGGCAACAGCACGCTGGTGGTGCCCTACCTGGACCAGAAGGACCGGCCGGCCGATGCCGCAGGCTGGACCGCATTGGGCCAGGAACTGGGCCGCATCGCCAAACAGGTGCGGGCCAAGGGCATGCGCCTGGCCTACCACAACCACGACTTCGAGCTGGCCGACTTCAACGGCAGGACGGGGCTGGAACTGCTGTTCGCCGCCGCCGGTCCCGACCTGCAGACCGAGCTGGACCTGGCCTGGGTCGCGCGTGCCGGCCTGGACCCTGCGGCGATGCTGGGCAAGTTCCGCGGCCATGTCTTCGCCGTTCACGCCAAGGACAATGCCCCCAAGGGCCAGGCCGAAGACGAGGGCGGATTCGCCGCAGTCGGCCAGGGCGTGCTGGACTGGAACGCGATCCTGCCGGCCGCAGCGGCCGCTGGCGTGCACTGGTACATCGTCGAACATGACCAACCACGCGATCCGGCCAAGGTCATCCAGACCGGCGCGGACTACCTGCGTGAACACCTGACCGTCGATGCGCCCGCCCTTGCGCAGCCCTGACGCATGAAGGAGCCCCACATGAAAATGATCCTGGCAATGGCCGTGGCCCTGGGCGGCTTGGGCTCTGCAACGGCCGCGTGGTGCAAGGACGACCCGGCTGCAGGTGCAAAGCTCTACACCGCGAACTGCGTGGCCTGCCACGGCGCCGATCGTGCGGGCATGCCGGGCGCCTTCCCGGCGCTCACCGACATCGGCAAGCGCATGGCACCGGCGCAGATCAAGGAAAAGATCAGCAAGGGCGGTGGGCTGATGCCGCCCTTCTCCCAGCTCTCGCAGCAGGAAATCAACGACATCGCCAGCTACCTGGCGAAGTAAGCGGCCGGCGACCACGCCGGCCGTATGCCACTACAGTTCGCGCACCCAGATGTTGCGGTAGCTGACCCTGGAATCATGTTCCTGCAGATAGAGCGGTGCGCACGCGTGTGGCGCATAGGAAGGTGCACCGATGTATTCGGTTCTGCCCGCCAGCACGGTGTCGTCCTGCACCAGCACGCCGTTGTGCAGCACCGTGATGCGCGCGGGCGACACCAGCCCTCCGCCCGCCGAGAAGCGCGGTGCCTTCCAGAGGATGTCGTAGGCCTGCCACTGGCCCGGCGCGCGCGAGGCATTCACCAGCGGCATGGCCTGCTTGTAGATCGAGCCCGCCTGGCCGTTGGCATAAGTCGGATTGTTGTAGCTGTCCAGCACCTGCAGCTCATACAGCTCCTGCAGGAAGATGCCGCTGTTGCCGCGGTTCTGTCCATCGAAGCCCTTCGTATCGGTTGGGGTGCGCCACTCGACATGCAGCTGCACGTCGCAGAAGCGTTGCTTCGTGCGAATGCCCTTGCTGCCGGGCACGACAGTCATGGCGCCATCAGCAACCTTCCAGGGCACGCGCCCACCCTGCTCGGACTCCCAGGCCGAGACATCCTTGCCATCGAACAATACGATGGCGTCGGACGGCGCCTTGCCTGGCGGCGTGGCCACGGTTGCAGGCACCGGCGTCCACACCTCGGTCTTCTTCGGATCGCGCGCAGGGTCGGCGCCCTCCTGTGCGAACACGGAACCGGCGGCCAGTACACCGGCCGCAATCAGCAGCGGCTTGATCATCATGCAGCGCTCCATCAGCTGGTCCCCCATGCAGGCGTGCCGGCAACATAGGCCAGGTCGCCATCGTAGCGACCCGGTACCGCAACGTAGTGCAGCACTTCGGTCGCACCGACCTTCGACGTGAAGAAGCCGAAGATGGCCAGCTGCTTGAGCATCGTGAAGTAATGCGGCATCGCCTCGCCCTCTTCCGGAGTGCCCGTCTCGGTCACCTCGGCCGTGCGTGCCTTTGCCTCCGCATCCAGCGTGCGCAGCAGCGTGGTACGGGCGTCTGGCGTGAGCGATGCGAAGCGGCTACCGGAGCGCGCGTCGATATCGGCGAGGCCGGCGCGGAACGTCGCCTGCTGCCGGGCGGTGTAGCAGTCGGTGACGAAGGTCGCCATGAACCGGCCGGCACCGGCATCCTTCGCTCCCGGTGTTTTCGTCCGTGGCAGGATCGTCTCGGCGATCTCGTCCAGCAAGGCGATGTCGGCGTCGGAGAACGCAGGCATCACCCCGGCAGCCGGTGCCTTGCCCTGCACCAGCGCAGGCAGACCGACCATGGCCGCACCCGTGGCAGCGACGATCATCTTCAGCAGTTCGCGGCGATCCATCAGAGGTTCCCCGCTTTCAGTTCGCGCACGGCATGGTCGGCGGCGCGGGCGGTCAGCGCCATGTAGGTCAGCGACGGATTCACGCAGGCGCTGGAGGTCATGCAGGCACCGTCGGTGACATAGACGTTGGGTGCATCCCAGACCTGGTTGTGCTGGTTCAATACCGAGCTCTTCCGATCACGGCCCATGCGCGCGGTTCCCATTTCATGGATGCCCTTGCCCGGCGCGTAGTCGTTGTCGTGCATCTTCACGTCCTTGACCCCGGCTGCCTCCAGCATCTCGGCGGCATCGGCGGCCATGTCCTTGCGCATGGCAAGTTCGTTGGCGCGCATGGCAACGTCCATCGCCAGTACCGGCAGCCCCCACTTGTCCTTGCGCTCGCGGTCCAGGCGGATCGTATTGTCGTGGTGCGGCAGCATTTCACCGAACCCGGTCATGCCGATGCGCCAGTCACCGGGCACGGTCAGCGCGTCCTTCAGATCGGCACCGATGTTCAGCTCGGCGATCTCGCGCGACCAGCCTGTGCGGCTGGCGCCGCCCTGGTAGCCGAACCCGCGCAGGTAACCGCGCTTGTCGGCGGCAACGTTGCGGAACCGCGGAATATAGAAACCGCACGGACGACGGCCAAAGTAGTACTTGTCTTCGTAGCCCTCGACGCGGCCGGAAGCACCCGCTCCGAAATGATGGTCCATCACGTTGTGGCCCAGTTCGCCGGACGAGGAACCCAGGCCGCCCTCCCATACATCGGTGGCCGAGTTCATCAGCAGCCAGGTCGAGTTGAAGGAGGAAGCGTTGAGGAAGATGACCTTGGCGGTGTACTGGTAGGTCTTGCCGGTCTCGGCATCGATGACCTCCACGCCGCGCGCACGCTTTCGATCTTTGTCATAGAGCACTTCCTTGACGATCGAGAACGGCCGCAACGTCAGGTTTCCGGTTTTCATCGCCGCTGGCAGCGTCGCCGCCTGGGTCGAGAAGTAGGCACCGAAGGGGCAGCCCAGGATGCACTTGTTGCGGTACTGGCAGTTGACGCGCCCCTGCTCGGGCATCGGCTTGGTGATGTTGGCGGTGCGCGAGTGGATCATGTGCCGGGTACCGCCGAACGCCTTTTTGATCCGTGCAGCTACGTCCTTCTCGACGATGTTCAACGGGATCGGCGGCAGGAACTCACCATCCGGCAACACATCCAGTCCTTCGCGCGTGCCGGCGATGCCGGCGAACTTTTCCACATGGTCGTACCACGGCGCGATGTCGGCGTAGCGGATCGGCCAGTCGGTGGCGATGCCGTCCTTGAGGTTGGCCTCGAAGTCCAGGTCGGAGAAGCGATAGCTCTGCCGGCCCCACAACAATGAGCGACCACCGATGTGGTAGCCGCGGAACCAGTCGAAGCGCTGGGTTTCGATGTAGGGCGAGTCCTGTTCGTTGGCCCACATCCCTTCCAGGTTCTCGGCCAGGCCGTAGTCGCGCATCAGCACCGGGAAGTCGGCCTTCATCGCCTGGGTGGGCCGGTTGCGATGCGGGAAGTCCCACGCTTCCTTCATCGCGTTCACGTAGTCCTTGACGTGCTCGATGTTGCGACCGCGTTCCAGCATCAGGACCTTCAGTCCCTTCTCGGTCAGCTCCTTCGCCGCCCAACCGCCACTGATTCCCGAGCCAACAACGATGGCGTCGTAGTGATTATCTGCCATGGGTTTCTCACCTGGGTGGATATCGTTTCAGACGTCGCAGAGGCGGATCGCCTCGCGCAGAGAGTTGATGGGGTCTGGCGCCGCAGGCATGAATTCCTGCGCCAGATAGCCCTCGAAGCCGGTATGGCGGATCGCGCGACAGATGGCCGGATAGTGGAGTTCCTGCTGGTCTCCGATCTCATTCCGGCCGGGCACGCCTGCGGTGTGGTAATGCTTGAAGCAGGCGTGATGCCTGCCGATGGTGGCGATGATGTCGCCCTCCATGATCTGCATGTGATAGATGTCGTAGAGCAGGCCGAAGTTGTCCGAGCCCAGCCGCTGGCACAGCTCTACGCCCCAGGCGGAGTGGTCGCACAGGTAGTCGTGATGATCGACCCTGGAATTCAGCAGCTCCATCACCAGCACCACGCCGCGCTTCTCGGCATGGCCGAGGATGCGCTTGAGGCCGGCCTCGGCATTGGCCATGCCGTCCTGCGGGTCCATGCCGTTGCGGTTGCCGGAGAAGCAGATCAGGTTTCGATAGCCCGCATCGGCGACCAGGTCAATGTGCCGCGTGTAGCGCTCCACCAGTTGATCGTGGAACTGGCGGCCGGCAAAGCCCTGGGTCAGGCCCAGCTCTGCGCCGTTGCACATCGAGCTGTACACGTCATGGGCCTTCAGCGTGGGCCAGTCCTCCGGACCGACCAGATCGATGGCGGCGAAGCCGATGCCCTTCACCGTGCTGCAGAGCTGGGCCACCGACAGCTGCGGGAAGGTCCAGCGCGCGACGGAATGCTTCAGGTGGCCCTTGAGCGGCGCATCGGCTGCGAAGGCAGGGAGCACGCCTGCCGCCCCCAGGCCGATGCCGCCGGCAACCGCAAGGCGCAGCGCGTCGCGCCGCGTGAGCCCCGTCGCCGGGGCCGGTCTGATCGAATGGATGGACATCCACCTTCCGGCCTCCCAACCGGTATCAAACGCAACGATTCACAGCAATGCAATCGATTGCACCATAGGGGAGGAAATTGCCGGTTTGCAAGTTGCGCTGCAAGAAATGCAATGCTGCGAGGCACAACTCCGTAGGTGTCGCGGAAAAAGAAAGCCCCGCATGAGCGGGGCTTTCGTTCTGCCGGGAAACGAGCGTGGCACCATTCATTGGCTGGATCTAAGGCGCTGGCCGCTTCGCCATTTTCCTCATGGTGGCGTGCAGCTGTGACACCAGCTTCGGATTGCCAGCAGGTGATTTCGCTTCGTAGTCAGCCATCAACGTCTCTGCCCGCCGATCCCCCAGTTCTGCAGCCATCGCCATGGCAGCGGGAATGGGTTCCGGGCTTCCCGTCGCGGCGGAGAAGGCGACTCCGTACTGATAGGCGGTGAAGGGCGTTGGCCCCTCCGAGAAAACATCTGCAGAGCGATTGAGTACCTCCAGCCGATCCTTGTCCACGGAGGATCGCTCTGCCTCTGGCAGGGCTTTCACCACCTCCAGGTAGTTTTCCGCGCCGGCTTGCGCGGTAACTGCGGCCATTTTTGCCAGCAGCCGATCAACAAGAAATATCTCGGCTTTATGGTCTCCGCGATCGCTCATTGCTCTCAGCTCGGCTTCACTCATACCTTTTGCTGCCAGCCACTCCTCAGGAAGTGGGAAACCCAGCCGGAGCAACGCTTCGCGATCTTCCGCGCCCGAAAAATGCACCGTTCCAAAGTAACGATCTGATATGTCCTCCAAGTACCTTCGGTCATCCTGATGCAAGCTCCGCAGGTACAGGTCCCAACTTGCTGTGCCTGAGTCCTTTGCACCGTCGAACAGCGCGTAGGCTCCGGGTTTCGCGCTCGCCTGTACGTCCATGGGACGTTCGGAGGTCAAAGCGACTGCAGGCACGGATTCAATTCCCGCTCCATCGTTCTGGCAACCGATCACGGTCACAGGGGTCATTGCGAACAACGCTATGGAGAGAAGCGCATTCTTCATCACGTGGGGCACCCGTTGATAGTCATGTCATACGTCCAAGCAGCGCATATCTCTCGCGGTTTCACTGCATCCAGATACTGAGAATCCGTTGTCACAGCCTGGATCGTCGCCGCATCAGCAGTCGCGATGGTACTCCCAGCCCGTAGGGGAGCAATGAGAAAGCGTGCAGGCGCTATGTTCTTCCGCATATTCCATTCCTTGGATCCGTAGGTAATCTCTGCTTTGCATTTATTTCGCAGCCTATGGAACGCAGCGAGCAATGCGGCCTTTACCGTCTGCCCAAGTGGCTATCGCGTCTTGACCTTCCTGCCGATCCTTGAAGAAGGCCTTGATCGGACTCTTTTTCTCCCCCGGGAAGATACTGCGCGGCCCTGAAGGAAGAGGTACACGCCGGGTGTCCACCTGGCTCCGCCGTTGCCAGCGCCGAATCCCCTGTGCATAGAAGAAAGGGCCCGTAACCACATGGTTACGAGCCCCTTTTACACACGCTTCAATGCGTTGTCTGTCAGAAGGGTTGTGCACACATGTTGTGCATACCTCATTACTAGAAATCTCTCTAAAACACTGCCATTCTAGGAATTCATTCACCATTGATAGCACCAGTTATTCTACCAAATGGAAAATTTGGGTGAGAAAGAGTGCCCGCTGACCTCAATCCTATATTTTTCTCAACACTGCAGAGGCTCCAACTCACCGGCGTCCCGGCAATCCCCGCAAATCAGATGACCTCAAATTGGAATTCCCTCGAAATCTGACCCGAGGAGGTTCCATGAGAAAGCCCCTATTTTTTGATAGCCAGATCATTGCCATGCTCAAGCAAGCCGAGGCAGGCACCCTAGTAGCAGAGCTGCGTCGTCCCAATACACCTAGGGCGTGAAGGCCTCAGCGTCAACGTAGAAAGGACAATGGCTATGGAAATTGACTGAGCTGCGGCCGGCCACGGGGCTGTCCCCACCCACATTCTGAACAGCCAGATTGCAGCGAAGAAAATAGCATTGAGCCACAGCACAATTTGGATAATTTTTTTAACTCATCCCGTGGAATGCTCCCCGTATCTGCGGACAGGTTTCCTTACTTGCGCGCCGGTTAGCATAGCGCGCCGAAACTCCCGGGGTGAGCGGAAGCGCAGAGCGCTATGTCGATGGTGCTCGCTGTAGCGCTCGAAGGCCAATGCCACCTGGCCAATGGTGGTGACCGCATCGGGTTGCGTCGATCGTTCGCAACCGTTCCAAGGAGCCGCTCAGCCATCTACATTGAGCTAAGGTCCGAGGAGCTTAGGCAAGATCTGCGGATGCCAGCTACTGCTGATCCCTGGCGTTCAGACGACACGGGAGTTGCCGCATACGTACGGTCGCTGGAGCAAAGGCTCAGCGTGATCGAGCAGATGGTGATTGGTCTTTCACAGACACTGCGTGGCCTTAGGCCAGTCTCGCTCCAGCAGGCGCTCATCTCCGGGACGCGAGAAGGAGATTCCCTTGGCTTGGTCGCTGGAGCGCAGGAGAGGCCATCCGACACCGAAGTATCCGAGTTGATACAGAAGTTACTGAACGAGCGCCATGTCAGTCGGTTCGGTCTTCGGTTAGATCGCTCTGTCTTCAACAGCGCCACTGGGGAGGAACTGCTCTCATCCGAGGATGTCTCTACCCTTCAGCGTCTGAGGTAGATCGCTGCTTCTCAACCAGGCGCTGATCGGCTGGCGGGAGCTCTGACCCACGACGTGTGCGGTCTTCGGTGCCGCGCGACCCGCCTCCGCCTTCGGCTGTGCGCTAGGCCAAGCCAGCAGGTGCATGCTGGAACGTTTTAGCGACGAGAACTTGCGGCATGTGTAAGACGTATCGCGGAAGGGCAAAGCGTCCAGTAGTCACTGTCCGATCCCAAGAGGCTCCCTAGCGCGACCTCAATAGCTATAGGTCTGCGCCAGTCGGCGTTGGGCAAGAAGGAGAACTCCCTCGGGCCGAGTCTTGCTTCTTGCTCCCGTCGCTGAAGCCATCGCGATCTGATCTGCATCTCTTTACAAAGTGCTTGCATGGCGGCCTCTTCGTTCATCTCAGTCTGCAACATGACACTAGCTGCCACACGCATCCCCGACCATGCGACATATCGCCGTCTGCCCGAGCTGAGGTTGAACCACGGGCTCTCCTGCATTGCGATGACTCCGTTTGCTCGCTCAGGACTTATTCGGTGCCGTCGAAGAAGGTTCGCCAAGTATGCGGATATCTCGTCGTTGACAAGCCGCCCCCACAGAGCGACGCGAGCTTCTGTATGCGCCGGCCCTTGCCAGCCATTTAGTGCAACTGCCAGCGCATTGCGAAGGTTTGGGAGAGCCTCCCACGCCGGAGAGTATGTCCAGGCGAAAGGGTGGTAAAGGGACCTTCGAGTGGATGGTGAATCGCTGGTCTCGGTCAGCAGTACTCCCGCCGCCTGGAGGTTTCGCAGCAAACTCCACACAGGCCCGTCATCTGAGGCGACCGGGGCATTTCTTGTAACAGAGTCTTCGAGTGCACACCACAGGCACGAGTAGTACGGTCCAAGGGACGCGACCAGTGAGGCCAAGTCTGGCCTTGCAGTCGATAGGGTCAGTTGATCAAGTCCATGGCGCACTCAGTTCCAAGGGCTCCCACCAGTGAGCGATCTTACCCACCAGCCAGTTGCACTGTCTACATGATTTTCATGTAACGCGGCACTGGGCCATAGATTGCTGTCCGCTTCCTCGAGCGGGCGGAATGGCAACCAAGACGATCTACCAAGAAGCATACCGGCGTCTCGTAGAGCAGCTTCGGGCGAGACGGGAGGCTATGGGAATTAGCCAAGTATCGCTTGCCTCGCACTTGGATTGGCCGCAGCAAACTATCTCTTCCATTGAGGCCGGTGCCCGGAGATTGGACTTGCTCGAGTACCTCAGGCTCACCTCGGCCCTTGGCATGAGTGCTGCAGAGGCAAGCTCGCTTTTGATGTCAGAGTGGAGGGCGATGCGCGTCCCTCCAATTCGCTAAGGCGCGATGGCCAACGCCCGGTTATCAGGGGCGAACTGCTCCTTCTGTTGCTGGTGGTCAGTTGATCACTATTACGATTCCGGCGTAACGCTTGCCATTGATCGGTCTCCAAGCTGCGATTTGGGTGCATTGAGCGAAGTCGATTGACGGGGACGCTATGAGTCCTCTTGCCCGAACTCGGTACGGGCTGCCCGCAGCACGCGAGCTGGATCAGAGGTCAGGGCTTCGGCAGGTGGCATGCCGTTGAGCAGAGCGTGCGGTGAGAGAAACCACTCTGCCTCACTCCATCCGGTGCTGCGAAATAGCCCGTCCGGCTCGATCTCGAAATGATCGAGTGCACGCAGTACTGACAGGATTTCTGCCAAATATTCAACGGGTTCGCCATTTTCACCAAACTGCCAGTCTGGGTAGCGATAGCCGGGCACAGGCTTCGTTACATAGACCCCGAGTAGCTGGCCGGCTCTGCGCAGCTGACCGGCTAGGCCGCTACCACTGGTCAATGACGGGCCGAGCTGTGAACTGACTTCGGCGGCGCTATGCCACTGTGCGGCAAGTTCATCTCGCCTGACGGCGGCGTCGGACAGGATCTTCTGGGCCGATGAGCAGGCGTCGGAACGCCGTGGTGCGCCCGTTGCTTCTGCCTGTGGCTTTAGCTGTACTTGGAGAGATGCTTCAGTGAAATTGCCCGTTGCGTGGATGCGATCGAGCAGGAGTCGAAGCGCGATCGCTAATCCCTCGTCCTCTGACGGGTAGGGAGACGCAAACAGAGGTATCTGAACCCACAGATGCTCCTGTCCTGGGTGTACATAGGGGCGATGATCATCAAGCAGCAAGGCCGCGCCTAATTTTGGTGTGGCTAGCCGTAGATCCTTCGTGCTGCCCGTCCAATGGATGTATTCAAGGCTCGCGAACCACGGAGGCGCGCTTCCTTCACGAACCAACAAATCGGCAATGCTGCGAAAGCGCTCTTCCGGCACAGTCGTAAACATCATGAGCTGACTGAAGTGCGATCGGACGTCCTCCAAGAACCGACAGAGGCCGGGTCTTGGAATCTGGCTTATCGCATTGGAAATGAGTGTCCCTTCGAGGTCCAATGCCAGAATGCTCGGCTTCATGTGTTGTCTCTAGCGAGGAGCGTGTGTACACCTTGCTCCTGGACACTCTCGCTGTCCAACACGTGAGCCTACTGGTGCACATGCAGCGTGAGCCTACTGGTACGCATGCAGCGTGAGCCTACTGGTACTTGTTGCCTGCAACTGACAAAAGGATCACCTTTGCTGTGCTGCTCGGCAGGGCGGCACCACTTGGTCGGCTGGAATGTTTAGCTCAAGGATCGGCATAGGAGCCATGGGTGGTCGCCGCTGCGCTGCGGCTCTCTTTGTTGCCGCGATGAGGGATCGACAATGTTCAGAACCAGTCACACACATCCTCTGCATATCGCCACGATCCCTGTCGGAGTCAGTGGCGGCGCAGTAGGTGTAACTTTCGCGCCAGGGAAGTTTCAGGAGGCCGCGATGACGGGGCCATGGAGTCGTGACATTGACGTGGATCTTTGCGCGATTCGCCAGTGGGGCGCGGGGTACTTGATCTCCCTGATTGAGCCATGGGAGTTCGATGAGCTTAGGATTGCCGCGCTGCCAAAGCGGGCGATGGCGCAGGGAATCAAATGGTACGGACTTCCAATCGTAGACGGCGCAGCGCCGAACAGTTCTTTCTTGGAGGCATGGCGCGAGCTGGGTCCAGCACTCAGTCGTGAATTGTTGCGCGGAAGCCGCGCAGTTGTTCATTGTAAGGGCGGGCTAGGACGAGCTGGCACCGTAGCGTGCTTGTTGCTTTTAGAAACAGGCACGGCTGCCACAGGTGAGCAGGCCATGAGCATGGTTCGTCAGGTCAGGACGGGTGCGATCGAGACGCGTGAGCAGGAGGACTTCATACGCGCCTGGAGTCCAGGTCCGGGCAGCCAAGCTACAGGCAACTGACACCGTCGACCGGTCGGACTGCGAAAGGCATAGGTTTTGGACCGCGGGCGCCTAGGTAGCGCTCTTGCTCGATTCCTTACGTAGGGAGTCCTCGGAAGCCGGCCGGCGCAGCGTCGACAGGATGGTGCACTCAGCTCGCTGTCCGCCGTGACAACTGGCGATTACCCGTTCCAGCTCGTTGGCCATACGTTGCAAGTCTGTCATCCGGGCGCGAATGTCGGACAAGTGGCTGCGGGCCAGACGATCCACATCCACGCACGACAGGCCCTCGTCGCCGGCCAGCTGCAGCAGGCTACGGACCTCTTCCAGGCTGAAACCCAAGTCCCGACCGCGGGCAATGAAGCGCAGGCGCTCAATGTCCGGCAATCCGTAGACCCGGTAACCATTGCCTGATCGTCCCGGCCTCGGGAGCAAGCCGATGCGCTCGTAGTAGCGGATCGTCTCCAGATGGCACCCGCTGGCGGCGGCGGCGTCACTGATTTTCATTCGTAGTAGGCTTGACTCCGTAGTAGCTACGGACTTTACCCTCATGGACCCTGCCATGCCAGCGGACCGCGCCGGCCCGGCTCCCCTGCGATGGAGAAGATCCGATGAGTGATTGCGGCTGCCACCACGAGGCAAAGAACGCGCAGGAACGGCGCGTGCTGTGGATCGCTCTGGCACTGAACGCTGCAATGGCGGTGATTGGCGGCATTGCCGGCTGGATCGCCCATTCCACCGGCTTGCTTGCCGACGCACTGGACATGCTCTCCGACGCCACGGCCTACGCCATTGGGTTGGTCGCTATCGGTCGGACGGCGCGCTTCAAGGCCAACGCTGCTTGGGTTAGCGGTAGCGTGCTGCTGATTCTGGGCGTTGGCGTGCTGGTCGAGGTCGGCCGCCGCGTACTCCACGGGGCTGAACCGGTAAGCGGGTGGATGATCGGTACGGCTCTATTGTCGCTAGTGGTCAATCTCGCGGTCCTTCGCATGCTGGCGCCACTGAAGTCTGGCGAAGTACATCTGCGGGCAACGTGGCTTTTCACCCGAGCCGATGTGGTAGCCAACGTGGGCGTGATCCTGGCTGGCCTACTGGTGTGGTGGCTGGCCAGTCCATATCCAGATTTCGTAATCGGTGCCTTTATCGGCCTCTACGTAATGAAGGAAGCCTTTGAAATATTGGGCGACGCGCGCCGGGCACGCGCCGACGCGCGCAAGACCCCTGCATGACCGCGGGCGGCCAGCTGGGATTTTCCCTGCGCTGATTGCTGCTGGCGAAATTGGCTGTCGGCCGGGATTTGCCTGAAATCGAGGCCGAAACGCGTACAGATGCGTATGAGCATCAGGTCGCGCCCTTTCGACCGCCAATTGCCGGGTGACGCATGTAGGCGCAGGCCGATCCCTGTGATCTCAAGAACCTTCGGAGTACTTCCATGTCTGTGCGATGGGCGGCCTTGGCCGCGTTGCTGTTAACGGGCGCAGTAGCGATGCCTGCGGTGGCGGCCGAATTGATGACCTTGGACGATGCCTTTGCACGCGTAGCCCAAACCCATCCGGAGCTGCGTCTGGTCGATGCGCGAGCCACTGTCCTCGCTGCCGAGCGAGATAAGGCGATGCAGCGTCCACCGTGGACGCTCGGTGCCGAGGTCGAAAACGCGCTGGGCACCGGCGCGGCCGGTGGCTTGGACAGCGCCGAGCTAACCTTGAGCCTGAGTTCGGTGCTGGAGCGCGGCGGCAAGCTCGAAGCCCGCCGTACCTTGGCACAAAGCCGGATTGATGCGCTGGCCGTGCAGCGCGAGACCGGGCGCCTGGACTTGCTAGCCGAGACGGCGCAGCGCTATTTGGCTGTCGTTGGTGCCGACCGGCAACGAAGCCTAGCGGACATCGATGTTGGCCAGCGCCAGCGAACCGTGGTGGCCGCCAGGCAGCGCCTGCAGGCCGGCGCCTCACCCGAGTCGGTGCTGCTCACCGCGCAGGCAGCGCTTGCGCGGGCCGAGCTGAAGCGTGATCGGGCCGAGCAACAGCGACTCGCTGCTCGTCAGCATCTGGCTGCTTTGTGGGGCGAACGTACTCCCACCTTCGAAGTGGTCCCGGCCGATCCGATGGCCCTGCCGGCGATCGCCTCCATGCAGACGCTGGCCGATGAGTTGGAACGGACTCCGGAATTGGCGCAGTTTGCCGACGCCCGCCGGATCGCGCAGGCACGCCTGCAGCTGGCGCGTTCAGCGGCCTCACCGGACCTGTCCTGGCAGCTCGGAGTGCGCCGACTACAGGAGACCGATGACACCGCGCTGGTCGCCAGCTTATCCATGCCGCTGGGCAGCCGCAGCCGCGCACAGCCAGAGATTCGAGCCGGCGAAGCCGAGCTGCAGGTCCTGACGATCGAGCGCGAGGCCAAGGGCCTGTCGCTGTACTCCACGCTGGTCGAAGCCCATGGCCGCTACACCGTGGCACAGGCCGAGGTGGCGCGCCTGCACGACGACGTGTTGCCGAAGCTGGCCCGAGCCGAGCAGGCCGCTGAGCGTGCCTATCGTGCTGGGGCGATCAGTTACCTGGAATGGGCACAGTTGCAGTCCGAACGTACCGCCATGGCCCAGCAACAGCTGGACGTCGCCTTGGATGCGCAGCGCGCCCTGATCGAAATTCAACGACTGACCGGCCAGGCGCTTGTCACGCCGCCGGCTGCCGCTTCCACTGGAGAGACCCCATGAATCGCTTTTCCTGGACCGCACTGGGCATGGCTCTGATGCTGGCGGCCTGCAACGCGTCGACCCCCAACGAAGCATCCGAAGGAAGCCACGCCGCTGAGGGCGAAGAGCACGGCGAGCACGAGGAAGCGCCGCTGGAAACCGAGATCTCGGCCAAAGCTGCGCAGGCGGCGGGAATCCAGGTCGCGCCGGCTGGACCCGGTGAGATTGCCGATGAGCATGAGGTGCAAGGGCTGTTGACCCCAATCGATGGGCGCATCGCGCAGGTCACTGCACGCTTCCCCGGACCGGTCCGTTCCGTGCGAGTGGGCGTGGGTGACCAGGTACGCACCGGCCAGGTGCTCGCGACAGTGGAGAGCAACCTCAGCCTGACCACCTACACCGTTACCGCGCCGATCAATGGCGTGGTCATGGCGCGTACGGCCGCCGTGGGCATGTCGGCGCCTGAGGGCGCCCCGCTGTTCGAGGTAGCTGACCTGTCCACGCTGTGGGTGGACCTGCACATCTTCGGCGCCGACGCCCAGCACATCGGTGCCGGCGTGCCGGTGACGGTCACCCGCTTGAGTGATGGCGTCACGGCGCAGACCACATTGGAGCGCGTCCTGCCCGGCACCGCCACTGCCAGCCAAAGCACTATTGCCCGCGCAACCGTAGCTAACACCGATGGGCTGTGGCGGCCGGGTTCAGCGGTCAAGGCGCGGGTCACCGTGGATCGCCAATCGGCGTCGCTGGTGGTTCCGATCACCGCCCTGCAGACCGCACAGGACCAGGACGTTGTCTACGTGCAGCAGGGCGAGACGTACCACACCCGGCCGATCAAGCTGGGGCGCCGTGACGCCGAACGCGCCGAAGTGCTGGAAGGGCTCAAGGCGGGTGAACGAGTGGTGGTGGCCCAAAGCTTCCTGATCAAGGCCGACATCGAAAAATCCACTGTGGAAGAGGAATGAGGCCCGCCATGCTCGAACGCCTCATTGGTCTGTCCATCCGCCACCGCTGGCTGACGCTGGTGCTCACCGCTGCGCTAGTCGCACTGGGCGTGTGGAGCTACCGTCACCTGTCCATTGACGCCACGCCCGACATCACCAACGTCCAGGTCCAGATCAACACCCAGGCCCCGGGTTACTCGCCGCTGGAGGCCGAGCAGCAAGTGACCTTCGTCATTGAAACGGCCATGGCCGGGCTACCAAAGCTGGACTACAGCCGCTCGCTGTCGCGCTACGGACTCTCCCAGGTCACTGTCGTCTTCAAAGACGGCACCGACCTGTACTTTGCCCGCCAGCAGGTCGCCGAAAGGCTACAGCAGATCGCATCTCAGCTGCCCGAAGGGTTGGACCCGGAGATGGGTCCCATCTCTACCGGCCTGGGCGAGATCTTCATGTACACCGTGGAGGCTGAGCCCAACGCCCGCAAGCCCGACGGCACCCCGTATACCGCCACGGACCTGCGCACCCTGCAGGACTGGGTGATCCGGCCGCAGCTGCGCACCACGCCTGGAGTGACCGAGGTCAACACAATCGGTGGCTTTGAGCGGCAGATCCACATCACCCCGGATCCGGCCCAGTTAGTGGCACTGGGCTTTACGCTGAACGATGTGGTCGCAGCGGTCATGCGCAATAACCAGAACATCGGCGCCGGCTACATCGAGCGCAACGGCCAGCAATTTCTGGTGCGCGTGCCCGGCCAGCTGGCCAATCTGGACGCGATTGGGAACATCGTGCTGGACCGGCGCGATGGCGTGCCCATTCGCGTCCGCGACGTCGCTAGCGTAGGCGAAGGCAAGGAGCTGCGCACGGGTGCGGCGACCCAGAATGGCCATGAGGTCGTGGTCGGTACCGCCTTCATGCTGTTCGGCGCAAACAGCCGGGAAGTCTCCCAGGCAGCCGCGGCCAAGCTGGACGCCGCCAACGCCAGCTTGCCCGCTGGCGTGCATGCAAAGGCCGTCTATGACCGCACCGCGCTGGTGGATCGCACCATTGGCACGGTGTCCAAGAACCTGATCGAAGGCGCGCTGCTGGTGGTGGTGGTGCTGTTCCTGCTGCTGGGCAATGTGCGCGCTTCGTTGATCACCGCGGCAGTGATCCCGTTGGCAATGCTGTTCACCATTATCGGCATGGTGCGTGGCGGCGTGTCGGGTAACCTGATGAGCTTGGGCGCCCTGGACTTTGGCCTGATCGTGGATGGGGCGGTGATCATCATCGAGAACTGTCTGCGCCGGTTTGGGGAGGCGCAGCACGCACTGGGCCGCCAGCTCAACGACGAAGAGCGCTTTGATCTGACCGCCTCGGCCACGGCTGAGGTGATTCGCCCCAGTCTGTTTGGTCTAGGCATCATCGCGGCGGTCTACCTGCCGATCTTCGCGCTGTCCGGGGTGGAAGGAAAAATGTTCCACCCAATGGCGATCACGGTGGTCTTGGCCCTGACCGGTGCCATGGTGCTGTCGCTGACCTTCGTACCGGCGGCCATTGCCACCTTCCTGCGCGGCCGTGTGGCCGAGCACGACAACCGCTTGATGCGCTGGTCACGTGCCCGCTACACGCCGCTGCTGGAGTGGGCGCTGCGGCGGCGGGTCGTAGTGCTGACAGGCGCGGCCGTGCTGGTGGTGGGGTGTGGCGTGATGGCCACCCGTTTGGGCTCGGAGTTCGTGCCGAGCTTGGATGAAGGCGACATCACCTTGCAGCCCATGCGTATCCCCGGCACCAGTCTGGAGCAGTCGGTGGCGATGCAGGAAACGCTGGAGAAGCGCTTGGCCCAGTTCCCGGAGGTGGCCAACATCTTCTCCAAGATCGGCACCGCCGAAGTGGCCACCGACCCGATGCCCCCCTCCATGGCCGATACCTTTCTGATGCTCAAGCCCCGCGACCAATGGCCCGACCCGCGCAAACCCAAGGCCGAGCTGGTGGAAGAGCTGGAGGCGGCGGCCAAGGAGATCCCGGGTAGCAACTACGAGTTCACTCAGCCCATCCAGATGCGCACCAACGAATTGATCTCCGGCGTTCGCTCGGACGTTGCGGTCAAGGTCTACGGCGACAATCTTGACCAGCTGACCCGCCTGGCCAGCCGGGTCGAGCGCGTCCTGCGCGGGGTCCCCGGCGCCGAAGACGTCAAGGCCGAGCAGGTTACTGGCCTACCACTGCTCACCATCACGCCAGATCCGGCGGCATTGGCGCGGTATGGATTGAATCCGGGTGACGTGCAGGACACGGTGGCAACCGCCATCGGCGGTAGCGTCGCTGGCCAGCTGATCGAGGGCGACCGCCGATTCGACCTGGTGGTGCGTTTGCCCGAATCGCTGCGGCAAGACCCGGCTGTGCTTGCGGACCTGCCCATTCCACTGCCGGAGAGCACCAGTATCGATGAGTCCAGCCGTGTAGCCGCTGGTGCCAACGGTGGGCCTCGCACTGTTCCACTACGAGAAGTGGCGAAGATACAGGTAGAGCGCGGGCCCAACCAGATCAATCGTGAGAACGGCAAGCGTCGAGTGGTGATCACCGCCAACGTGCGTGAGCGTGATCTTGGCGGATTCGTTGGCGATCTGCGTACCCGCATCGGCCAGGATGTACCGCTTCCAGAGGGGTACTGGATCGATTATGGCGGCACGTTCGAGCAGCTGATCTCGGCCAGCCAGCGCTTGGCGGTGGTTGTCCCGGTCACATTGGCGCTGATCTTCGCCCTGCTGTTCATGGCCTTCGGCTCGGCCAAGGATGCCGCCATCGTGTTCAGTGGCGTTCCCTTGGCATTGACTGGTGGCGTAATCGCCTTGGCTCTACGCGGAATTCCGCTGTCAATCTCTGCGGGCGTAGGCTTCATTGCGCTTTCGGGCGTGGCAGTACTCAATGGCTTGGTCATGATTGCCTTCATCCGCCGACTGCGTGAGCAAGGCGACGCCCTCGAAGATGCTGTCCGGGATGGCGCCCTGGGGCGACTACGACCGGTCTTGATGACTGCCCTGGTGGCTTCCCTTGGTTTCCTGCCGATGGCTTTGAACGTAGGCGCTGGTTCTGAAGTACAGAGGCCGCTGGCCACGGTCGTAATCGGCGGTATCGTGTCCTCGACCGCGCTGACGCTGTTGGTCCTGCCGGTGCTGTACCGCTGGCTACATCGCCACCGCGGCAGTCGTGGCGATGGCGCTATCCAAGAGCCCTCAACCTCATGAACGAGATCAATTTGGAAGAGGTCCGGGCAGCGATGTTCACGGACCCGAGCGTGAAAGCAGTAGACGGCCTGCGGCTGGTCCCAGGCCCGGCAACTGGCCGCGCGATTGTGGCCACGATCACTGTCGCTGCCCCCTCGGCGGACCTTGACGTGGTCCACGCTGTGATCGCCCGGGTACTTTTCGATCAATTCGGCATCGAGCAGGCAGTGCTTTCTTTCAACGACCTTGGGCCGGCGCCGCCGCCACCCACGACGGCGCCATTGAAGAAATTGTGATCGCTGCGACTCTCCTGAGTGCCTACGCAGTTATCGTGTAAACGGCAGCCAAATCCAAAGCGCGATGAGCGTGGTCAGCAGGACGGGGGGCGTCAGGATGAGCCCTACCTTCATGTACTGCCCCCACGTAATCCGTTGGCCTTTTCCGGCAAGGACATGCAACCACAGCAGGGTCGCTAGCGACCCAATTGGGGTCAGCTTGGGACCAAGGTCGTTGCCCACGACGTTGGCGTAGATCATCAGCTCGCGAGTGGCCGTCGATACGTTCGCCCCATCGATAGCAAGCGCACCGACCAGTGTCGCAGGCATATTGTTCATAATGGAAGCGAGAGCAGCGACCGCAAAGCCCGTACCAATCGTTGCCACGAAGCTACCCTGCGTTGCCAACCACTCTAGGATTGCACTCGCCGCGTCAGTCAGCCAGGCATTACCCAGTCCGTAGACGACTAGATACATGCCGATCGAGAACAGCACGATCTGCCAGGGTGCGTCACACAGGATCTTGGTCACAGCCATTGTGGCGCCCCGGCCTCCAGTCGCCCAGCGGCCTGCAATACCCATCAGCACTAGTGCAGCTGCACCCGTCACCAAAGCAATAGGAACGCCGAGCGGCCCGGTTACGAAGTACGCAATCAGTAGCAGTACTAGAAGAGGCAGCGCTGCGCGAAAAACTGCCACGTCGCGTATCGCGTCGCGGGGCGCTTCTAGATCCTGGACTGGATACCTACTGGGGATGTCGCGCCGGAACCAGAGCCATAGGACGATCAAAGTAGCTCCGACCGATACCAGGTTCACCGGCATCATGATCGCGGCGTAGCGCCCAAAGGACACGTCAAAGAAGTTCGCTGTAACGATGTTGACCAAGTTGGAGACAATGAGCGGAAGGCTGGCGGTATCGGCGATAAATCCGCAGGCGACCGTAAATGCCAGCGCGCCGGCAGGCGGGAAATTCAAGCGCAACAGGATCGCAAGAACAATCGGAGTCAGCAGAAGAGCCGCGCCGTCGTTGGCAAACACTGCAGCAATTGCAGCTCCCAGCAGGACAATGAGCGGAAAAAGCTTCCGACCATTGCCGCCGCCCCAACGGGCCACATGCAGGGCGGCCCACGCGAAGAAACCGGCTGCGTCGAGAATGAGAGAGATGATGATAAGAGCGACGAAGGTGAACGTTGCATCCCAGACAATTCCCCACACCGTTCCAACATCGTTCCACCCGACAACCCCAGTGGCTAAAGCAACGGCGGCACCGGCGAGTGCCGACCAGCCTATGCCAAGCCCGCGAGGTTGCCAGATCACGAAAACAAGAGTGACGATAAAAATCGCGAGAGCAAGCATGTAACCCACCGTTGGAAGTCAGATAGAGCGCTGATTGACGCGCTTGGAAAGCTCATCGGCGCTCTCAACGCGCTCGGAATAGCGATCAACGAGATAGGCTGCGCGTCCTCGTACGAGCCAGGTGAACTTCACTAGCTCCTCGCATACGTCAACGACACGCTGGTAGTAGGCCGATGGCTTCATGCGCCCGGCCTCATCGAACTCCTGGAAGGCTTTGGCCACGGACGACTGGTTCGGGATGGTGACCATTCGCATCCATCGGCCAAGGACACGTAGCTGGTTTACTGCATTGAAGCTCTGCGAGCCGCCGGAAACCTGCATGACGGCCAGAGTCTTGCCCTGTGTCGGTCGCTTGGCACCGTCGGCCAGAGGTATCCAATCGATCTGAGCCTTCATAATGGCGGTCATGGCGCCGTGACGCTCAGGGCTGACCCAGACCATGCCCTCGGACCAGTACGCGAGCTCGCGAAGTTCGCTCACCTTAGGATGATCGGGAGACGCGCCGTCGGGCAATGGCAAGTCGTGCGGATCGAAGATACGCACATCGCAGCCGTACCAGCGTAGAAGCCGACCGACCTCCTCTGCGAGCAGGCGGGAAAAGGAGCGTTCACGCAGTGAGCCGTAGAGGATGAGCATCCGCGGTGGATGGATCGGGTCGCCAAGCCCGATGAGGGTGTCTACGTCGATCGGCGCAAGTTGTGTGGGGTCGATGTTTGGCAGATCTGCCGCAATGCGATCAATCACGGTGACGTCCCGGTTGTAACGATCTCGCCATCTTCCTTGGTAAAGGAAGACACGGGATTCGCCAGCAGTGCGAGCACTTTCTCAGACGGTCGGCACAATGCAACGCCACGGTCGGAGACCACGATTGGACGGTTGATGAGAATGGGATGAGCCATCATCGCGTCCACCAGCTGGTCGTCGGTGAGGCCAGGGTTGTCCAGGCCCAACTCCTCGTATGGCGTTCCCTTCTTGCGCAGGAGGTCGCGAGGCGTGATGCCCATTGCGGCAATTAGTTCGACAAGTCTCTCGCGCGTCGGCGGTGACTGCAGGTACTCGATGACCTGCGGGTCTTCGCCCGACTGGCGCATCATTTCCAGAACGTTTCTGGACGTGCCGCAGGCCGGATTATGATAGATCGTTAGTGTCATGATGGATCCCTCAAGCAACGTCTGGTCGGGAGAACGAAGTGCCTTCGAGCTGGCCGATTGCGCAGACTTGCGCTGTCAATGCTGCTCGAGACAGCGTATGGAGTGGCAGCGCGACGAAGGCTCGGATGCGGTTTTCCAGGTACATCAGCGCCTTTCGGAAGGCGGCGCGTTGCCACATTTCCCCGTGAGCTTCGCGGATGGGATCCTCGATACCCCAATGCCCCGTCAATGATCGCCCGGGCCACATTGGGCACGCCTCGCCAGCAGCGTGGTCGCAGACAGTGAAGACAAAATCCATGCGGGGGGCACTTGCCGCGGCAAACTCCTCCCATGCTTTGGACCGCAGGCCTTCGACCGGGTAGTTGGCCTCGTACAGCGTCTCAATCGCCAGCGGGTGGACCTCGCCCTTGGGGTGACTGCCGGCAGAGAACGCGTTGAAACGGCCATCGCCAATACTCCGCAGGGCGCTTTCCGCCAGTATCGATCGCGCAGAATTGCCCGTGCATAGGAACAGGACGTTGAAGGGCTGAGTAAGGCTCATCCGCAGGTCTCCGAGGTACATGGGCGGGCGAGTTTGAAGAGGTCACCGCAAATCTCGGGAGTCCCGGAGCAGCAGTCCTCAGTCAGAAACGCGAGCAGTTGGCGCATGTGCTCATAGCTAGCGGCGTACAGCACGCGCCGCCCGTCTCGCCACGAGCGCAGCAGGCCAGCTCGCTCCAGGGTCGAGAGGTGAAAGCTCATGCGTGGTGGCGCGATCGCGAGAGCTTCCGCAATTTCGCCGGAGGGCATGCCATCCGGGCCAGCACGAACCAGCATCCTGAATGCAGCTAGGCGATCAGACTGGGCGAGCGCAGAGAGTGCGAGGACGGCGGAATCATCTTTCATGCCTAGATCCTACAACTATTCTTGTAGGATGCAAGTGTCTGGCCGGCGATCCCATCTCCGGACGTACCTGTCCGGAATCGAGGTCTGCTGCGTGTCCTGCGAGCTACCGCTCCGCTAAGGCGTTTAGGATTGAGGTGGACCGGCCAGAGTTCTGTAGACACTCAGTTGCCGCTCTGCGCGTAGCGCCTTTCAAACTCTACCGGTGACACGCC
>NZ_JAPTFX010000240.1:0-3193 GCF_030985895.1 Stenotrophomonas sp. Sm6012
GGACTACACCTACCCACCGCCGCCGGAATCTGTCCGAGGTGGGGCGGTGTCGGGTTGCGGGGTGTCCGCGGCATGGATGCCGCGGCCAAGCCCCCAAGGACGGGTTCACGGCGTCCCCGCGACCCGACACCGCCCCGCCACCCCACGGAATGCCGCTTTGGCCGTTGCCGTTGCCGTTGCCTGCAGCAGGTGCAGGGCCGCAGGCCCTGCCGACCCCCTCACTCCGCTACGTGCTCGACCTGTCGTGGCTCCGGCTTGGTGTCCGGCAACTGCCAGAAAATCATCGTCGAGGTCAGCGTGATCGCACCCACGCACAGGAACGTGGCATGCAGCGCGGCGGTGGCACTGTTGCTGTCCAAGTGGGTACCGAACGCAGCCAGCAGGCTGCCCGCCGCGGCGGCACCGAAACCGGCGGCGAGCATCATCACCATCGACAGCAGGCTGTTGCCGGAGCTGGCGAACTCGCGGTCGAGGTCGCGCAGGGTCACGGTGTTCATCACGGTGAACTGCAGCGAATTGACCGCGCCGAAGAACGCCAGCTGCAGCAGGCGCCACGCCAGGTGCTGGCCCGGTGTCATCAGGATGAAGCTGGCCATCGCCAGCCCCACCAGCACGGTGTTGATCATCAACACGCGGCGGTAGCCGTAGCGCTCGACCAGCTTCACCGCCAGCTTCTTCGACACCATGCCCGCCGCAGCGACGGGCACCATCATCAGGCCGGCGTTCATCGGGCCCAGGCCCAGGCCGACCTGCAGCAGCAGCGGGATCAGCATCGGCATGGCACTGCTGCCGATGCGCGAGAACAGGTTGCCAAGGATGCCGATGCGGTAGCTGGGCACGCGGAACAGTGCCAGCGAGAACAACGGCGCGGTGGAGTTGGCGGCATGCAGCCAGTAACCCACCAGCGCAGCCAGGCCGGCAACGGTCATCAGCATCACCAGCGCGTGCGGGGTGCCGAGGCCGGAGATGCCGTCCAGCGCCAGCGACAACACCACCATCGCAAAGGCCAGCATGACGTAGCCGCGCAGGTCGAAGCGGGTGCGGTGGCTGGCGTAGTGGTCGGGCATGATCTTCATCGCGGCGATGAAACCGATCACGCCGATCGGCAGGTTGATCAGGAACACCCAGTGCCAGGATGCGATCTCGACCAGCCAGCCGCCCAGGGTCGGGCCGATCAGCGGGCCGACCAGGGCCGGGATGGCGATGAAGCTCATCGCGCGCAGGAAATCCTCGCGCGATACCGAACGCATCACCGCCAGCCGACCGACCGGCAGCAGCATCGCGCCGCCGATGCCCTGCAGCACGCGCGCACCGACCAGCTGGTGCAGGTGCTGGGCCAGCGCGCAGGCCAGCGAACCGAGAGTGAACAGGATGATCGCTACCAGGAAGGTGCGCCGCGTGCCATAGCGGTCGGCGATCCAGCCGGAGGCGGGAATGAAGGTGGCTACAGCCAGCGCGTAGCTGAACACCACCGACTGCATCTGCAGCGGGCTTTCGCCCAGGCTGGCAGCCATCGCCGGCAAGGCGGTGTTGACGATGGTCGAATCCAGCATCTGCATGAAGATCGCCAGCGACACCAGCCACAGCAGGGGGCGGTGGCGGGTGTAGTTCGATGACGATGTGGACATGGCGTGCGGCCGGTGCAGCGTGGGGGACCCCATGATCGCGCAATGCGGGTCACGGCGCGATCAACATCGCGCCGTGGTTGCCTGCGCAATGCTCAGCGCTGGCTGTGCGCGTGCACCGCGTCGACCAGTACCTGCACGTGCGCCGGGTCCATGTCCGGAGACATGCCGTGGCCGAGGTTGAACACATGGCCCTCGCGCGAACCGCCGTTGCCGGCGGCGTAGGTGTCGAGCACGCGCGCGGCGGCTGCGGCGATGGCATCGGGCGAGGCGTACAGCGTGGTCGGGTCGAGGTTGCCCTGCAGGGCAACGCGGCCGCCGGTGCGGCGCAGGGCCTCGTCCAGGTCCAGCGTCCAGTCCAGGCCGAGCGCATCGGCGCCGGTCTGCGACAGCGCTTCCAGGTGCAGGCCGGTGCCCTTGCCGAACAGGATCAGCGGCGTACGCTCGCTGCCTTCGCCACGGTCCAGGCCCTGGGCAATCCGCTGCAGGTAGCGCAGCGAGAACTCGCGGTACATCGCCGGCGACAGCACGCCGCCCCAGGTGTCGAACACCTGCAGGGCCTGCGCACCGGCCGCGCGCTGCGCGCCGAGGTAGGCGATCACCGCCTCGGTGGTCACTTCCAGCAGGCGGTGCAGGGCCTGCGGGTGGTTCAGCGCCATGGCCTTGATGCGCGAGAAGTCCTTGCTGCCGCCGCCTTCCACCATGTAGCAGGCCAGCGTCCACGGGCTGCCGGAGAAGCCGATCAGCGGCACCTGGCCGTCCAACTCGCGGCGGATCAGCCGCACCGCGTCCATCACATAGCCCAGGTCCTGTTCCATGTCCGGCACTGCCAGCCTGGCGATGGCGGCTTCATCGCGCACCGGGTGGCGGAATTTCGGGCCTTCGCCTTCGACGAAATACAGCTCCAGGCCCATCGCATCGGGGATGGTGAGGATGTCCGAGAACAGGATCGCCGCGTCCAGCGGGAAGCGGCGCAGCGGCTGCAGAGTGACTTCGCAGGCGATCTCCGGGGTCTTGGCCATGGCCAGGAAGCTGCCGGCCTTGGCCCGGGTCGCACGGTACTCCGGCAGGTAGCGGCCGGCCTGGCGCATCAGCCAGACGGGGGTGCAGTCCACCGGTTCGCGGCGCAGGGCGCGCAGCAGGCGATCGTTGCGGAGAGGGCTGGTCACGATGGGCATTCCTTGGGCGAAAGTTGGCAGCGGCGTCAGTCGCCGTGCGAAAGGATCTGGAAGCCGCGATGCAGTTCGGCATCACGGGCCTTCTCGAAGGCATGGCGTGCTTCATCGGCCTGCAGGAACAGCTCGCGCCGAAGCTGCGAGCGGCCACCGATGCGACCGCTCTCGCGCAGCAGTTCCCAACCGCCGAACAGGTCCGGCTGCAGGCTCAGGCGCAGGAAGCGCGGTGCCTGCGCACCGGCATCGGGATGTTGCAGATAGACGTGCATGGCACTGATTGTAGCGGGGCACGGGTGACCCCTGTCGCAACGCCGTAGTGCCGGCAGCTGCGTGCGATCGCTTCGGACAGCACGCCGTCTTCGCCAGCAACCAGCGCCTCGGCATGGTGCTGCA
>NZ_JAPTFX010000241.1:0-3143 GCF_030985895.1 Stenotrophomonas sp. Sm6012
CGGCCGGCACTACCTCAGTCGACGTGGAAGGCGAGGGTGGCAGCCACCGCCTGCTGCCACCCGGCATACAGCTTCTCGCGCCGCGCCACCTCCATCTGTGGTTCGAAGCGGCGGTCCAGGCCCCATTGCGCGGCGATCTGCTCGCGGCTGGTCCAGAACCCGACGGCCAGCCCGGCGAGGTAGGCCGCACCCAGCGCGGTGGTCTCGGTCAGCCGCGGCCGCAGCAACGGCACGCCGAGGATGTCGGCCTGGAAACCGGCCAGGAAATCGTTGCCGATCGCACCGCCATCAGCGCGCAGCTCGGTCAGCGCGATGCCTGCATCGGACTGCATCGCATCCAGCACATCGCGGGTCTGGTAGGCCATCGCTTCCAGCGCGGCGCGCACGAAGTGCGCCTTGCGCGTGCCCCGGGTCAGCCCGAACATCGCACCGCGCACGTCACTGCGCCAATAGGGCGCGCCCAGACCGACGAACGCAGGCACCAGGTAGGCACCTCCACTGTCGGGCACCTGTGCGGCCAACGCCTGGCTGTCGCCGGCGCGCTCGATCATGCGCAGGCCGTCGCGCAGCCACTGCACCACCGAGCCGGCCACGAAGATCGAGCCCTCCAGCGCGTACTCCACGCGCCCGTCCAGGCCCCAGGCGATGGTAGTCAGCAGTCCGTTGCGCGAACGCACCGCCTGGGTGCCGGTATGCATCAGCATGAAGCAGCCGGTGCCATAGGTGTTCTTGACCATGCCCGGCTGGAAGCAGGCCTGGCCGAACAGCGCCGCCTGCTGGTCACCGGCGATGCCGGCGATCGGGATCGGATGGTCAAAGAAGAACTGTGGCCGGGTGTGCGCGTATACCGAACTGGAATCGCGCACCTGCGGCAGCATCGCGCGCGGGATGTCCAGCAGCGCCAGCAGGTCGTCATCCCAGTCCAGCGTGTGGATGTTGAACAGCAGCGTGCGCGCTGCATTGCTGTAGTCGGTCACGTGCGCCTGGCCGCCGCTGAGGTTCCACACCAGCCAGCTGTCGATGGTGCCGAACAGCAGTTCGCCGCGCTCGGCCCGCTGTTGCGCGCCCTCCACATGGTCGAGGATCCAGCGCACCTTGGTTGCGGAAAAGTACGCATCGATCAGCAGGCCGGTGCGCTCGCGCACCAGCGCCTCGTGGCCATCGGACTTCAGCCGCTCGCAGAGGGCGTGGCTCTGCCGCGACTGCCAGACGATGGCGTTGTGGATCGGCTGGCCGGTGGCGCGATCCCAGACCACGGTGGTCTCGCGCTGGTTGGTGATGCCCAGCGCGGCGATATGACGCGGGTCGATCTGCCCGCGGCTGAGCAGTTCGGTCAGCGTGGCATACACGCTGGTGAGGATCTCGCGCGGGTCATGCTCGACCCAGCCCGGGTGCGGGAAGATCTGCGCGAACTCGCGCTGCGCGCTGCCGACGATGTTGCCGGCACGGTCGAACAGGATCGCGCGCGAACTGGTGGTGCCCTGGTCGATGGCCAGCACGTAGCGGGGCGTCATGCAGCGTCTCCGGTAGCGATGGTATTGGTAGAGTCGAGCTTGCTCGACTGCTCTTCATGCCAGTCGAGCAAGCTCGACTCTACCGTCTATCCATCCATGCCTGCAGCGGTGCCACCTGCGCGGCATCCAGCCGCAACCCCAGCTTGCTCCGTCGCCACAGCACATCGTCGGCGTTGCAGGCCCACTCATGCTCCCGCAGGAAATCCACTTCGCGCGCATGCAGGCCCGCACCGAAGTGCTCGCCAAGATCGTCCACGGTCTGCGCTTTACCCAGCAGCATCGCGCTGCGGCTGCCGTAGGCCCCGGCCCAGCGTCGCGCGATATCCGCGGGCAACCAGGGGGCCTGCGCCATCAGCTGCGAGCGGGCCTGTGCGGCGTCCCCCCAGTCGCTGCCGGGCAGTGCGGCTCCCGTTGCGGTCCAGGCGGGCCCCATCTGCGGCAGGGCGGGGCGCAGCAGGTCCAGCGTTTCTTCGGCCAGTATCCGGTAGGTGGTCAGTTTGCCGCCGAGCACGTGCAGTGCCGGCGCGGGATCGGACTGTACCTGCAGGCGGTAGTCGCGGCTCAGCTTTGCCGCACGCGGGTCCGGATCGGCCAGCAACGGGCGTACACCGGCGAACTGCCAGGCCACGTCTTCGGCGGCGATCGGTTCGCGCAGGTAGCGGTTGGCTGCATCGCACAGGTAGGCCACCTCGGACGGCAGCACGCTGCAGCGCGCCGGGTCGCCACGGTAATCGGTGTCGGTGGTGCCGATCAGCAGGTGGTCATGGGCGAACGGCAGCAGGAACACCACACGTCCGTCGGGCTGCTGCAGCAGGCAGGCATTGTCATCGGGCCAGGGGCGGCGCACCACGATGTGGCTGCCCTGCACCAGGCGCAGGGCGGGACCACCGCTGCGGGCCTGCATTCGTTCCAGCAGGCCACCGGCCCAGGGACCGGCCGCGTTGGCCACCGCGCGTGCGGTCACGTGCCGTTGCTGACCATCGCGGGTTTCCAGCACGGCCTGCCAACGGCCCTGCAGCGCACGCAGTTCGGTGCAGCGGCTGCGCACCTGCACCTGCGCGCCGCGCTGCGCGGCATCCAGTGCGTTCAGCAGTACCAGCCGCGCATCATCGACCTGCGCATCGGCATAGCTGAAGGCCTGCCGCAGCGTCGGGGAGAGCCAGGCGCCGAGTGAATCCTGCTGCAGGTCCAGCGCGTGCGAGGCGGGGAACGCAGGGCTGCACCGGCCCAGGTGGTCGTACAGCCACAGCCCCACACGCAGCATCCAGCGCGGGCGCAGGTGCGGTTCCCAGGGCAGAACGAAGCGCAACGGATGGACGAGGTGCGGTGCCTGCCGGCGCACCACCTCGCGCTCGCCCAGCGCCTTGCGCACAAGGCCCAGTTCGCCCTGCTCCAGATAGCGCAGGCCGCCGTGGATCAGTTTGCTGCTGGCGCTGGAGGTGTGCGCGGCCAGATCGTGCTGTTCGCACAGCAGTACCCGCAGGCCGCGACCGGCCGCGTCACGGGCGATGCCGGCACCGTTGATGCCGCCACCGATCACCAGCAGGTCAACCTCCTCCATCGCGCCTCCGCATCCTGTGTCTGTAGAGTCGAGCTTGCTCGACTGCGTTGACGAGAGTCGAGCAAGCT
>NZ_JAPTFX010000242.1:0-3136 GCF_030985895.1 Stenotrophomonas sp. Sm6012
CGCCGTGTCGGCGAAGGCGGCGTCGAGCGCGTAACCGGCCAGCGCCAGGAACGCGACCAGGCCCACGGACGCGGCGAACATCTGGCGCGCCTGCAGTGAGCGCGGCCGCCAGCGTCGGAAGAACCACAGACGGCCGGACATCGTGTTATCGCCAGGGTGAGCCGGCTCAGCCCTCGTTGCGCGGGATCGCGAAACGGTAGCCGCGACCGCGCACGGTCTCGATCGGCTTCAGTTCGCCATCCGGGTCCAGCTTCTTGCGCAGGCGGCCGATGAACACTTCCAGCACGTTCGAGTCGCGGTCGAAGTCCTGCTGGTAGATGTGCTCGGTGAGGTCGGCCTTGGAGACCAGTTCACCGGCATGCATCATCAGGTACTCCAGCACCTTGTACTCGTAGCTGGTCAGGTCGACATTGCTGCCGGCGACGCTGACGGTCTGCGCGGCCAGATCCAGGGCGACCGGGCCGCATTCCAGGGTCGGCTTGCTCCAGCCGGCGGCGCGGCGCAGCAGCGCGTTGACGCGGGCCAGCAGCTCTTCGACGTGGAACGGCTTGACCAGGTAATCGTCGGCGCCCTGCTTCAGGCCCTCGACCTTGTCCTGCCAGCTCGAACGCGCGGTCAGGATCAGCACCGGGAACTTCTTGCCTTCGTCACGCAGGGCCTTGATCAGCTCCATGCCCGACATCTTGGGCAGGCCGAGGTCGATGATGCCGACATCGAACGGGACTTCGCGCCCCATGTAGAGGCCTTCCTCGCCGTCCTGCGCAGCATCGACGGCAAAGCCTTCGCGCTTGAGCCGGGCTGCCAGGGTCTCACGCAGCGGGGCTTCGTCTTCGACCAGAAGGATACGCATGAACTCTCCCTAGTGTCCTGGGTGTGGCCCGGAGGCCTGTGGGGTACGGGTTGATAGCGACAACTATCCCTGTTCAGGGGTTATCGCCGCGTAGTGATGACATATCCGACCGCGGCGTGCGCGGCTGTGAACGCGACGGGGCGGGGTCGTCCATGTAGCGGACCCGGCCCCGGTCGTCCATGTATTTCACCCGGTTGATGTCACGACCATCGAACGGCACGCGCTCGGCACCGAGGATGTGGCCGCCGGTGGTGCGCTGCACGCGGCGCACGGCATCGGACAGCGAACGCTCGTCGCCACGGTTGCCGCGCTCGCCCCGATCCATCATCTCCGCCCGCCCCTGGTCGCCGCGCGGCGGCTGTTGCGCCAGCGCCGAAGACAACGGCGCAGCCGCCAGCAGCACGCAGGTGGCCAGGGCAATGCGGCGGTGGAAGGGAGCGGAAGACATCGATGCGATCCTAGCCGAGCTCGGCGATTCGTTCAAAAGTCGTAAATCCGGGTGCCGGGTTCGGGACCCGGCGCTTTACAAATCCTTTGCAAATTCTTGGTTTGGAGCAGTGAATCCGGTCTGAACTTTTCCGGTCCCACCGCCGCGTTGTTCAGCTAAGTGAACATTCGGGACGAATCGCCGTCCCTTGTCAAGCCAGGAATGTGACCTCGGTCACGCTGCAGCGCGATCCGCATCGCGTTCGGTGACCGCCAGCGCCTGCTCGACCAGGCTCCAGTCGGCGCCCGGGCGGTGTGCGCCCTCGCTCAGCACCTGGCGGAATGCGCGGCCACCGGGCTGGCCGTGGAACAGGCCGAGCAGGTGGCGGGTGATGTGCTTCAACGCCAGGCCTTCGCCCAGGCGCGCTTCCACATAGGGGCGCAGCGCGCGCAGCAGATCGCCACGGGCCCGCAGCGGTGCGCCGGTGTGCAGCGCCTCCAGCTGATGCAGCAGATAGGGGTCGTGGTACGCCGCGCGGCCCAGCATCACGCCATCGACGTGCGCGGCCTGCGCCTGCACCGCCTCGAGGCTGGCCAGGCCACCGTTGAGCACCACCGGCAGCGCCGGGCGCTCCTGCTTCAAGCGGTAGGCCCAGTCGTACTTCAGCGGCGGAACCTCGCGGTTCTCCTTCGGCGACAGGCCTTTCAGCCATGCGTTGCGGGCGTGCACCACCACCATCGCCGCACCGGCGGCGACCTGGCGGTCGACGAACGCGGCGAACACCGCGTAATCGTTGTCTTCGTCCACGCCGAGGCGGCACTTCACCGTGACCGGGATATCCACCGCATCGACCATCGCCGCCACGCACTCGGCCACCAGTACCGGCTCGCGCATCAGGCAGGCGCCGAAGCGCCCGGCCTGCACGCGGTCGGACGGGCAGCCGCAGTTGAGGTTGACCTCGTCGTAGCCCCACTCGGCGGCAATGCGCGCGGCCTGCGCCAGCAGCGCCGGATCACTGCCGCCCAGCTGCAGCGCCAGCGGCTGTTCGCTGCGGTCGAAGCCGAGCAGGCGCTCGCGATCACCGTGGATGACTGCGTTGGCGTGCACCATCTCCGTGTACAGGCGTGCGCCCGGCGCCAGCACGCGATGGAACACGCGGCAATGGCGGTCGGTCCAGTCCATCATCGGGGCAACGGACAGGCGCAGGGAATCGGCGTAACGGGCGGCGGCGGACGTCATCGGGGCGTTGATCGTGGAGACTGGCATTGCCAGTGAGATCAATAGTTTACACCGGGTGGCTGAATGGCGGCGGGGAGCGCTACGCAGACACGCCAGGCTTTGACGCAGTTGCCAATTGAACGATGTATCCTTGTGGATACGATCAGTCGAGGATCACGCTTCGGGCAACGGAAACGTTCACGCGCTGGCTGCGCGTTAAGCACGAGGCGCCATTCCCAGGACTCTCCCGATGAGCAAGCTGAAGACGATTCCCTTCGATCCCGCAGACTATCTGGAAGATGACGTCGCAATCGCCACCTATCTGAGCGAGGCCTTGGCAGCAGGTGATGCGGGCCACTTCCAGGAGGCACTCGGAACAGTGGCGCGTGCTCGTGGCATGAGCGGTGTTGCCGAGGTCTCCGGCCTTGGACGCGAAAGCCTGTACAAGGCGCTGCGCCCCGGAGCACACCCACGCTTCGACACCGTGCAGCGGGTACTGTCAGCGCTCGGGGTGCATCTCATCGTGCAAGCCGACAAGCAACCCGCAGGCACCGCCTGATCGCTGCCGCTGGCCCGGGGGGGGGGGGGGGCGGGGCGGCCCCCCCCCCCCCACACCCCGCGGCCGCCGCCCCCCCCCCCCC
>NZ_JAPTFX010000243.1:0-3122 GCF_030985895.1 Stenotrophomonas sp. Sm6012
GCAATCCCGGGATCCCTGCAGTTGCCGGCCAGCGGCCGGCACTACCGGAACACGACCGTGCGATGCCCGTTGAGCAGGATGCGGTGCTCGACATGCCGGCGCACGGCACGCGCCAATACCAGCGATTCGGTATCACTGCCCAGCCGCACCAGCTCACGCGGCGCCATGGCATGGTCCACGCGCGCGACGTCCTGTTCGATGATCGGGCCTTCGTCCAGATCCTCGGTGACGTAGTGCGCGGTGGCGCCGATGATCTTGACCCCGCGCGCGTGTGCCTGGTGATACGGCTGCGCGCCCTTGAAGCTGGGCAGGAAGCTGTGGTGGATGTTGATCGCGCGGCCAGCCAGGGCGCGGCATAGCGTGGGCGAGAGAATCTGCATGTAGCGCGCCAGTACCACCAGGTCGATGCGTTCGCGCTCGACCAGATCGATGATCTGCTGTTCCTGCACTGCACGCGTGTCCGCGTTCACCGGCAGATGGTGGAACGGCACCTGGTAGGACGCGGCCAGCGGCGCGAAGTCGGCGTGGTTGGATGCCACCGCGGCGATGTCCACTTTCAACTGCCCGCTGTGGGCGCGGAACAGCAGGTCGTTCAGGCAATGCCCCTGTTTGCTGACGAGCACCAGCAGGCGCGCGCGGCGACGGCCATCATGCAGCTGCCAGTCCATGCCGTAGTCGGCGGCCAACGCGGCCATCGCGGCATGCACGGTGTCCAGCGGCAGGCTGGCGTCGCGGTCGAAGTGCACGCGCAGGAAGAAGCGGCCGCTTTCCTCATCGCCGAACTGCTGGGCGTCGAGGATGTTGCAGCCATGGTCGAACAACAGGCCGGACACGCGGTAGACGATGCCGGTACGGTCGGGGCAGGACAGGGTGAGGATGGAATCGGGGCGCATCGCCCGAGTGTAGGGCAGCGCCCGGCCGCGCGGATCGATGGTCACCGTTGCAACCGAACGGCTTGGTTCAGTCCCAAGCGATACTTGCCCTTCCGCATGGCAAGCTGGTCGGTCATGAACCTGTTGCAACTGATCCGCAGCTTCACCCGCACCGCAGAGACCGGCAGCATTGCCGCTGCGGCCCGCACGCTTGGCATCAGCGCCACCGCCGTCGGCCAGAACATCAACCGGCTGGAGGCGCATCTGGGCGTACGGCTGCTGAACCGAAGCACGCGCCAGCTGGCACTCAGCGAGGCCGGCGCGCTGTACCTGGCGCGGGTACGCCATATCGAAGCCGACCTGGCGCGCGCGCAGGCGATGGTCACCGCCGGTGACATCGAACCGGCCGGGCCCCTGCGCATCGCCAGCAGCAGCGCGTTCGGCCGCCACGTGCTTGCGCCGTTGCTGCCTTCGCTGCAGCAACGCTACCCGCAACTGCAGCTGGAGCTGCGCCTGAGTGACCGCGCCGTGCAGCATGGACCGGAAGCGGTGGATGCCAGCATCCGCATCGGTGCGCAGCTGGAAGATGGCGTGGTCGCGCGGCAGCTGGCACGCATTCCGTTCGTGTTCTGCGCCGCGCCGGCCTACCTGAAGGCACACGGCACGCCGCAGCAACCCTCGGAACTGGGCAGCCATCGCGGCCTGCTGCACCGCTTCCCCACCGACGGCCGCCCGCTGCGCTGGGGCCTGCTGAACGACGGCCAGCGCGTGGACGCGGCGCTGCCGCCGAGCATGGTCTGCGATGACATTGATGCGCTGGCCGAGCTGGCTGCCGCAGGTGCAGGCATCACCCGGCTGGCGGCGTTCGTGGCCGAGCCGTACCTGCGCGACGGCCGCCTGCAGGCGGTGTTCGGCGCAGACACCGCGTGGCGGCCGGAACCGATGGAGGTCTATTTCTGCGTCAGCGACCGCCGCGACTTCACCGCCAAGATCCGCGCGCTGTTCGAGCACCTGCAGGCCGGCATGGCGCCGGCCTGGCGGGTGTGAGCCTCAGCGTGCCTTGAATACGCCGCGCGCATCACGCGGTTCGCAGCGCAGGTACTGCGGCGCCGGTTCCACGCTGTCGCGCAGCGCGGCGGCGGCATGCCACGGCCAACGCGGGTCGTAGAGGATGCCGCGCGCCAGTGCCACCGCGTCGGCGTGGCGATGGCGCAGGATCGATTCGGCCTGCTCGGGCTCGGTGATCATGCCCACCGCAATGACCGGCATGCGCACCTTGGCCTTGATTGCGGCTGCGAACGGCACCTGGTAACCCGGGCCGACGGTGATCTTCTGGCGTTCGTCGAGTCCGCCGCTGGAGACGTGCAGGAAGTTGCAGCCGCGCGCGTCCAGCACCTGCGCCAGCGCCTCGCTCTGTACCAGATCCCAGCCACCGTCGACCCAGTCGCTGGCGGAAATGCGCACGCCCACGGCGACCTTGTCCGATACCGCCGCGCGCACCGCGTCGAATACTTCCACCAGCAGGCGCAGGCGGTTCGGCAGCGAGCCGCCGTAGCCATCGGTGCGGCGGTTGCTCAGCGGCGACAGGAACTGGTGCAGCAGGTAGCCGTGTGCGGCGTGCAGTTCGATCAGCTCGAAACCGAGGCGCTCGGCGCGCACCGCGCTGGCAGCAAAGGCGGCGATGACGTCGGCGATGCCGGCCTCGTCCAGTTCCTGCGGCGCCGGATCGGCGGCATGGAACGGCAGCGGCGACGGCGCCACCGTGGCCCAGCCACGCGCATCGTCGGCCGGCAGCTGGCCACCGCCGTCCCACGGACGCCTCACCGAGGCCTTGCGGCCGGCATGGCCCAGCTGGATGCCCAGCGGCATCGGCGACCAGCGGCGGACGCTGGTCAGCACCTGCGCCAGCGCGGCCTCGGTGCCGTCATCCCACAGGCCCAGGTCGGCCCAGCTGATGCGCCCGCGCGGCTCGACCGCGGTGGCTTCCAGGATCAACAGTCCGGCGCCGGACTGCGCCAGGTTGCCAAGGTGCATTGCGTGCCAGTCGCTGGCGCGGCCATCTTCGGCGGAGTACTGGCACATCGGCGCGATCACGATGCGGTTGGACAGGGTCAGGGGGCCGAACGAAATCGGCGAAAACAGCTGGGTCACGGGGGGGCGGGGGGGCCGGCGCCCACGGCCAGGCTCAACGCTGCGGCGGACAACAGATGGCGTGCCTGCATGGCGCGGTTCCTCCGGTGGTCTGATCGA
>NZ_JAPTFX010000244.1:0-3106 GCF_030985895.1 Stenotrophomonas sp. Sm6012
CCCCCCCCCCCCAGAAGCGGGGTAGCGGCGAGGCCATTGATCCGGTGGGAGAAATGATTCGGTGGGTGCCAACCTTGGTTGGCACGCTGTTGCCGGGGTCATGGACCCGGATGGTCTGTGCCGACCAACGGTCGGCACCTACCAAGGGCGGGCCATTGCCAGGGTCATGAACCCTGATGGCCTGTGCCAACCAAGGTTGGCACCCACCAGAAGCAGGCCATTGCCCAGCCATCGCTGCCCCTCAGGCGAATGGCAGCTCTGCGGCGATGCACGCCGCCTTGATCGCTGCACACGCCTCTTCAATGGCCGGGGTGGTCGGTGCCAAACGTGGCCGCCGATCCAGCGTGCAGGCCAGGCCGACCTCCAGCAACGTCGCGTGCGCGGTGTGCAGCGCCTGCGTGGTGGCATCGGGCAGGAAACCGGCAGCGCCCAGCGCATCGATCAACGACGGTGTGTCGCGCGGTTCCAGCAGCGCGGGCACCTGCGCACTGCGCGCCAGCACGCCGGTCTGCAGCAGGAACTCCAGATCCACCACGCCACCGGCGCCCTGCTTCAGGTCCAGCCGTGCGGCATCGCTGCGGTCCAGTTCGGTGCGCATGCGGCCGCGCATCTTCAACACGTCGGCATACAGCACACCGGCATCACGCTCGCGGCCCAGCGTCTGCGCACGCACCTGCTCAAAGGCGGCCAGCAGGCTGGCATCGCCGGCCACGCCACGCGCGCGCACCAGCGCTTGGTGTTCCCAGGTCCACGCGCGTTCGCGCTGGTAGTCGGTGTAACTGGCCAGCGAAGACACCAGCGAGCCCTTACCGCCATCCGGGCGCAGGCGCACGTCGATGTCGTACAGGCGGCCGGCGGCGGTGACCGCGCCAAGCAGCGCCATCACCTTCTGCGCCAGGCGCGCATACCACCGCCCCGGCTCCAGCGGACGCGCGCCATCGCTGGCGTCCACCCCGGCTGGGTTGTCGTGCAGGAACACCAGGTCCAGATCGGAACCGAAGCCGAGTTCCAGGCCGCCGAGGCTGCCGTAGCCGATGATCGCAAAGCGCCCACCGGGAATCTCGCCGTGCGCGGCGCGCATGTCCGCCTCGGCCATCGCCAGCACGGTGACCACCACCGCCTGCGCCAGTTCGGCCAGTTGCCGCGTGCTGTCCACTGCGCCCTGGCGGCCATCCAGCGTGGCCATCGCCATGCGGAAGCTGAGCGCCAACCGCGTCTCGTTGAGCCAGCGCAGCGCCGATTCGGGATCTTCCACCGCCAACACCTGCTGGCACTCGGCCAGCATGCCGGCGGCATCGGGCATCGGCCCGGACACGCGCACGTCCAGCAGCTCATCCAGCAGCAGCGGATAGGCGGCCAGCCGCTCGGCCAGCAGCGCACTACGCGCCAGCACATCGACCAGACGCGCCAACGCGCTGGGCTGTTCGTCCAGCAGCGCCAGATAACTGGTCCGGCGCAGCACCGCCTGCAGCAGGCCGAGCACGCGCTTGAGCGCGGCATCGGGCTGCGGTGAACGCGTGGCCGCATGCAGCAGCGCCGGCAGGACGCGATCCAGCCGCGCACGCGCGGCATCGGACAATGACTTCACACCCGTGCCCTGGGCGAAATCGCGCAGCGACTGGTCGGCGCCGTTGGCGTCGAGGAAACCGGCTTCGGCCAGCAGCGGCGCGTTGCTGCCGTCGGGCAGGCTACGCCAGTAGTTGGCCAACGCATCGGGCGCGGCCTGGCCCTTGCGCGGCGCCAGCAGCGCGGCAAATTCAGTACTGACCCGCTGCTGCTGTTCTGCCAGCGCCGCGCGCAGCACTTCCCAATCCGGATAACCGAGGCCGACGGCGATGCGCTCGCGGTCCAGCGTGTCGCTGGGCAGCACATGGGTCTGTGCGTCGCGCAGCATCTGCAGGCGGTTTTCCAGCCTGCGCAGGAAGAGATAGGCCTCGCGCAGCGCGGCGCCATCCTCGGGCGCGATCTGCCCGGCCGCCACCAGTGCCGCCAGCGCCACCAGCAGGCGGCGCTCACGCAGTGCCGATTCACGGCCACCGCGGATCAGCTGCAGCGCCTGGCACAGGAACTCGATTTCGCGGATGCCACCGGCACCGCGCTTGATGTCCTCGTGCAGTTCGCGCCGCGCGACTTCGGCGGTGATCGCCGCCTTCATCTCGCGCAGGCCGTCGAGCGCGGTGAAATCCAGGTAGCGGCGGTAGACGAACGGGCGCAGGGTCTGCAGCCACGCTTCGCCGGCCTCGATGTCGCCGGCCACGGCACGCGCCTTCAGCCAGGCATAGCGTTCCCAGTCGCGGCCCTCGCGCTGGAAGTACTGGTCCATCGCCGCGAACGACAGCGCAACGCGGCCGGCGCTGCCGAACGGGCGCAGGCGCAGGTCGACGCGGTGGCTGAAACCATCGACGGTGGTTTCGTCCAGCAGTTTGGCCAGGCGCTGGCCGAGCCGGGCGAAGTACTCTTCGGCGGCCAGCGCGCGCGGCCCGTCGGATTCGCCGCCCTGCGGATAGGCGTAGACCAGGTCGATGTCGGAACTGAAGTTGAGCTCGCCACCGCCCAGCTTGCCGAGCCCGAACACCACCAGCTGCATGGGTTGGCCGTGGTCATCGCGGATGACCCCATGGCGTTGCGCGAATTCCTGCTGCAGCGCGTCCAGCGCCAGCCGCAGGCAGTCTTCGGCCAGGGTGGTGGCGCCAGCCAGGGTCTGTGCCACGTCGTCCAGCCCGGCCAGGTCGCGCCAGATCAGCCGCGTGGACATCGCCGCACGCCAGCGCCGCAGCTGGGCCGGCCAGTCGCTGGGCTGCAGCGGGTCGAGCACCGGGGCGGGAATCGGCGGGCACGCGGGCGCGGCCAGCTGCGCCAACAGCGCCGGCTGGCGCACGAGGGTGTCGAGCGCGAAGTCGCTGGCCACGGCCAGCCGGGTCAGCAGCGGCTGCAGGTCGGGCGGGATCGGCTCGGGCAGGACCTGGGCCAGGCGCGCCAGGGCACGGTCGACAAGGGGCTGCAGGGTAGCGGGCAGTTCAGCGGGGGCGAGGGTCATGGCCCGATTGTATCGACCCGGCCGGGGCGCAACGGATCCGATAGTGCCGGCCGCTGGCCGGGTCGATAC
>NZ_JAPTFX010000245.1:0-3032 GCF_030985895.1 Stenotrophomonas sp. Sm6012
GCGTGCCAACCAAGGTTGGCACCTACCAGAAGCAAAAAAAGACGCCCCGCGGAAGTGGGGCGTCTTCAGCACAACCTACTGCGGGCGATCAGCCCTGGTAGTCGCGCACGTCGCTGCCGGTGTAGACCTGGCGCGGACGGCCGATCTTCATTTCCGGATCGACCTGCTGTTCCAGCCAATGCGACACCCAGCCGGAGGTACGGCCCAGTGCGAACATGACGGTGAACATTTCGGTCGGGATCTGCAGCGCCTTGTAGATGATGCCGCTGTAGAAATCGACGTTCGGGTACAGCTTGCGAGCGACGAAGTATTCGTCCTGCAGCGCGGCCTGTTCCAGCTTCACGGCCACGTCCAGCAGCGGATCCTGCACGCCCAGCTGCTTGAGCACCTTGCCGGTCATCTCACCGATGACCTTGGCGCGCGGGTCGAAGTTCTTGTAGACGCGGTGGCCGAAGCCCATCAGGCGGAAGCCGGAGGTCTTGTCCTTGGCCTTGAGCACGGCGGACTCGACGTTGTCGGCAGTGCCGATCTCTTCCAGCATCTTCAGCACGGCTTCGTTGGCACCGCCGTGGGCCGGACCCCACAGCGCGGTGACGCCCGCAGCGACCGACGCATACGGGTTGGCACCGGTCGAACCGACCAGGCGCACGGTCGAGGTCGACGCGTTCTGCTCGTGGTCGGCGTGCAGGATGAACAGCAGGTCCAGCGCCTTGACCACGTCCTGGTTCAGCTCGTACTGGCCGTCGGCCGACTCGAAGGTCTGCTTCAGGAAGCGGCTGACGTAATCCAGCGAGGTGTCCGGCTTGTTGGCCGGCAGGCCCTTGCCGTGGCGGTAGATCAGCGCCGACAGGGTCGGCACCTTGGCGATCAGGCGCACGGCAGCCTGGCGGCGCTGTTCGGCGTCGGACAGGTCCAGCGAGGCGTGGTAGATACCCGACAGCTGCGCGATGGCGGCGGTCAGGATGGCCATCGGGTGGGCATCCTTGGCGAAGCTGCCGATCAGCGTGTTGATCGACTCATCAACATTGGCTTCGGCCGCCAGCTCGTCGGTGAAGGCCTTCAGCTGCTCGGCGCTCGGGCGCTCGCCGTTGATCAGCAGGTAGGCCACTTCGACGTAGCTCGACTTTTCCGACAGCTGTTCGATCGGGTAGCCGCGATACAGCAGCACGCCCTTGTCGCCGTCGATGTAGGTGATGGCGGACTTGCAGCTGGCCGTCGCGGTGAAGCCGGAATCGTAGGTGAAATACCCCGTTTCCTTGGTCAGCTTCGCGATGTCGACGCAGTCGTTGCCAAGGGTGGGTTTGATGACGGGCAGAACGACGGACTTATCGCCGGCGTTGAGCGTGACCTGATCAAGATCGGACACTGTGTGCGCTCCTTCATGGGAAGGCGCCTGCCCAAGCGCATTGGTCAGGCACGTGAATGACGTCCTCGGCCTGTGCCGGGGATCACGCCATTATCGCACAGCAGCATTTGCCCGGCGCTAGACAGAAGTCGTAGACGACAGGCGGCCAGAACCCGGCCATTGAGCGGCCCGGATCGGCAAAAGCGTTGTCACACGAACGCAGTGTTCCGTCCATCCAAACGCCCGTTGGGCAGGCGTTGGGCAAAAACAAACGGCCGCGCAGAGCGCGGCCGTCGGTTCGAAGCTGGATCGACAGATCAGCGCGCGTAGCGCTTCTGGAACTTGTCGATACGGCCCGAGGTGTCGATGACCTTGTGCTTGCCCGTGTAGAACGGGTGCGAAGCCGAGGAAATTTCAACCTTGACCAGCGGGTATTCGTTGCCGTCTTCCCACTGGATGGTTTCCTTCGTCGCCATGGTCGAGCGGGTCAGGATCTTGAAATCGGAGGTGACGTCATGGAAGACGACGTCGCGGTAGTTCGGATGGATATCGGCCTTCATGGGCTCACACCGTAAATGGGCTGGTGGTCAAGAGCGGCATTATAAGCACCGGTTGCCGCCCGGGGCAACCGGTACCGGGACATCGACGTCAGTCCGCGCCCAGGGCCTGGCGTACCAGGGCCTCGAAACGCTGCTGGTCGTAGGCCATCAGCAGATCGCAGTTGTCCGGCTGGCCGGTCTGGCGGTTCCAGTCGACGATGGTGGCACCGCGGCTGAACGTGCCGTTCAGCTCCACGTTCAGTGGCCGCGACTCGACCTGCAACTGCCCTTCCGGGTTCAACGCCCAGGCCATGGCCACCGCGTCGGCGGTGTACCAGCGGCCACCCTTGCTGTCTTCGGACAGGCCACGGGTCTTGCGCGAGATCAGCTCGTAGAAGCGGGCACGATCGGAATCGGCCTGCAGCCACTTCTCGGCATCCTGCAGCGGCAGGCCATGGGCGACAGTGGCTTCCCAGTCCGATACCAGCAGGTGCTTGAACGAGGTGAACACCACGTGCGCCGCTTCTGGATCGAACGCGATGTTGAACTCGGCGGCCGGGGTGATGTTGCCGTGGCAGGTGACCGCGCCGCCCATCACCACGATGCGCTTGATGCGCTGGGGCAGGGTCGGGTCCAGCTTCAGCGCCAGCGCCAGGTTGGTCAGCGGGCCGAGCATCACCAGCATAAGTTCGCCAGCGTGTTCGTGCGACAGGCGCAGGATGGCCAGCGCGGCGTGCTCGGCTTCGGCCTGGCGGCTCGGTGGCGGCAGGTCCACGTCGCCGTAACCATCACGGCCATGCACGTGGGCAGCGTCGACGGAGGGATGCAGCAGCGGATCCGGGCTGCCGGCAAACACCGGCACGTCGGCGCGGCCAACGATGTCGCAGAGCTTGAGGGCGTTGCGGACGGTGTATTGCAGGCCGACATTGCCGGCGGCGATGGTCAGGGCGACCACGTCATGCCGTTCATCGGCAAAGGCCATCAGCAGGGCCAGGGCGTCGTCCACACCGGGGTCGGTGTCGATCAACAGGGGGATCTTGTGGGTCATCGTTGCCGTCTTCAGATCGGCAACGAAGTGTGGACCGGGATGATGACCGTTGCAAGTACGGGGGGTTGGGGTTCGGCAGGGCTGCGCCCTGCACCCGCCG
>NZ_JAPTFX010000246.1:0-3021 GCF_030985895.1 Stenotrophomonas sp. Sm6012
GCGGCCGCCACTACCTTGGCCAGGTCAGAACTTGTAGTTCACGCCGAGCATGTAGGTGCGGCCCCACTCGATGTACTCCAGCGGGCGGTCCTTGCTGCCGGCATAGGTGCGGTACGGCTCGTTGGTCAGGTTGCTGCCCTGCAGCAGCAGGGTCAGGCCACGCAGGGCGCTGCTGTCGCTGAAGGTATAGCTCACCTGCGCATCGGTCACGTTCTCGCCCACCACGTAGCGCAGGGTGCGGTTGCCGTTGAAGTTGCCGATTTCACCAATGAAGTCCGAACGGCGGCGCTGGCTCACGCGTGCTTCAAAGCCACTGCGCTCGTAGTAGGCGGTGAAGTTGTACACACGCTTGGACAGGCCCGGCAGGCTGATCGGGTCGGTGCCCACGCTGGACGCACTCTCTGGATCCAGAATGGTGATGTCGCTCTTGTTGAAGGTCGCGCTGGCCTGCACGCCGAAGCCGCGCAGGCTGTCGGTCAGCATGTCCAGCGGGAACGACGCGGTCAGTTCCAGGCCCTTCAACGTGCCGCCCTTGCCATTCTGCGGGGTCGAGAACGTGCCGACGGTCTGTACCGGCGCGGTCATGCCCGGCGGCGGTACATAGTTGCCGAGCAGCTCACTGAAGTCGTAGTTGTCCACCGACTGGGTGTAGACGTAGCTCTTCAGGTCCTTGTAGAAAATCGCCGCGGCCACGTAGGCCTTCTCGCCGAAGTACTTCTCGTAGGACAGGTCCAGTGCGGTGGCACGCCAGGGGTCCAGCAGCGGGTTGCCGCCACTGCCGCCGGGGCGGCCATTGTTGGTATCCACGCCGAACTCCAGGCCGGCGCGCATCTGGTCCACGCGCGGGCGTGCCACCTGCTTGGCAGCGGCGAAACGCAGCGTCTGCTGGTGCGGGAACATGAACACCAGGTTCAAGCTCGGCAGCCAATCCTTGTAGGTCTTGCCGGCAGAGAAGGGCTGGATGTTGCTGCCCGCCGGCTGCGAGCTGTCCCAGTAGCGTGAATCCGAGCTCTGGTCGGTGTGCTGCATCTGTACGCCAACGTTGCCGCGCACGCCGACCACGCCGATATCGGTGTTGATGTTCAGGCGCGCCCACGCAGTGGTGATCTTCTCCTCGACCGTCCACGACTTGGGAATCAGGTAGTCCAGATTGTCGACCGGGTTGAAGGTCATGTAGCGCCCCACCGCAGCCGGCACATTCCACGATGGGATGTAGCCGATGCCAGCGAAGCCGAGATTGACCGGGCGATACTGCAGGTCCGGGGCGATGGTGGATTCGCCTTGTGCACCGAGCAGGATGTTGCCTTCGGCCTGGGCCTTCTGCTTGCGACGGTCGGCATAGTTCACGCCCACGTCCACATCGGAGAACCAGCTGGACATGGCCTCGGGAACCGGCAGCGTCGCCGCCAGCTTGGCGCCCTTCAGGCGGTCCTCCACCTCCGGCACCTTGCCGTAGCCGGAACCATAGATGGTGTTGGTCAGGAACAGGTTTTCCGGATTGGAGTAATCCCGGCCCGGCCTGATCTGCGAGAAACCATCGCTGTTCACGACGACGCCGATCGTGTCGAACTGCGGGCGCGGCACCAGCTGCAGGTTGTTCTCCAGGTTGATCTCGCGGCGGGTGGCCTTGGAGTAGTTCAGGTCGGCAACCAGCTTCACGCCACCCACGTTGAACTCGTTGTTCCAGCCGAACGCATCGATCTTGTCCTTGCGCTTGTTGTACATGCCGCGGACCAGCGGATATGCATTGTTGATCGTGCCGCCGGTGAAGCTGCCATCGGCGTTGCGGCCGACATTGCTGAACACCGGCAGGATCGCATTGGGGTTGTTGCTGTCCTCGCCGTTGCCGCTGAGGCTCAGCTCGAACTGGTTGGCGGTATCGATCTGCTCGGCTTCGGTGTGGAACGCGTCGAAGGTGCTGGTCCAGCTGTTGTTCGGCCGGAACTGGATGGTGGCCATCACGCCATCGCGCTTGTTGTTGCCGGTGCGGCGCAGCGCCTTGATGCCATCGGTGAAGTAGGTGCCCGGCGCGATTCCGCGACGCTCGCCCTTGTCGGTGTGTTCGGTAGTCCACGGCTCGTACAGGCCGACCTGGTTTTCCTGGATCGGCATGTCGCTGTGCGCGTAGCCGATGGCGATGCCCAGGGTCCTGTCCAGGAACTGGTCGATGTAGCTGGCGCTGAAGCGGTTGCCGTACGGATCGACGTTGGCGGCGCGGCCCAGCGAGCTCTTCTGGTAGCGGCCACTGACCGCGATCACGCGTTCGCCGAAGCTGAGCGGGCGTGCGGTCTGCATGTCGATGGTGCCCGACAGGCCCTGGCCGACCAGTGCGGCATCCGGGGTCTTGTACACGGTCACGCCGTTAACCAGTTCGGACGGGTACTGGTCGAACTCGACGCCGCGGTTGTCGCCGGTGCTGACCACTTCACGGCCGTTGAGCAGGGTGGTGGCGAAGTCCGGTGACAGGCCGCGCACGCTGATCACCTGCGCACGGCCGGCCACGCGCTGCGCGGCCAGGCCGGGAAGGCGCGAAATGGATTCGGCGATGCTGACATCGGGCAGCTTGCCGATGTCTTCGGCGGAGATCGCTTCGACCACCGAGGTGGCGTCCTGCTTGACCGCGATCGCGCTCTCGATGCCGCGGCGGATGCCGGTGACCTGCACCGTATCCAGGTTGGTGGCGGCGGTGCCGACCGGCGTGGTGGTGCTCTGCGTGGACTGTGCCGACGCCAGCGTCGGCGCCAGCACAACGGCCAGCGCGAGACTCAGCGCACTGCGCTTGTGGTTCAACATTTTCCCCTCCCAGGCAATGTTGCAGATCGATTCGTGAACGTCCCGGAGTGACCGTGGACGTGCGACGCGGTGGCCGCTGTCGTCGCCGCTATGGTAGGCAGCGCGTTCTTCGCGGGAATCACCCTGCATACGTATTCAATGGCGTTTGCAGGGGTGTAATCGCTTTCAGACAGTACTTGCGGTAGTGCCGGCCGCTGGCTGGCAATCACGTTCACCGGGTTGCCGGCC
>NZ_JAPTFX010000247.1:0-2975 GCF_030985895.1 Stenotrophomonas sp. Sm6012
GGCCGTGTGGCCCGCCCGCGGTCAACTTACTTCTTGTCCTTCTTGATCATCGCGTCGATGCGCGCAGCGCGGGCTTCCGAGCCCGGGTGCGAGGACATCAGGCCGCCTTCGCTGGACAGCTTGCGGAACATGCTGGCCAGTGCCGCCGGGTCGTAGCTGTGGCGCTTCATGAACTGGTAGCCGTACTCGTCCGCCGCGCTCTCTTCCTTCTGCGAGAACTGCGCGTTGACGAAGCCTTCGGCCAGCTCGCCCAGCTGGCCCTGGCTGAGCTGGGTCAGGTTGCCATTGCCCGAGGCGGCCAGGCCTTCGCGGCCAGCCGAGGCGAGCAGGGCCGTGCGCATCTTGGTCTTGCTGTGCCCCAGCTTCACGTGGCCGATTTCGTGGCCGATCACGCCACGCACTTCGTCGTCGCTGGCCATGTCCATCAGGCCGGTGTAGACGCGCACGCAGCCGTTGGCCATCGCCCAGGCGTTGACGTCGGCGGTGCGGTAGACCTTGAAGTTCAGGTTCAGGCCGTCCTCGTTCGCCAGGCCCTGGGTGATCTTGGCCAGGCGCTGGGCATAGGGATCATTGCCGGCAACCACCTGGTTGTCCTTGTCCATGTAGGTGCAGGCCTGGTCTGCGGCGGCCGAGACCTCGGCGTCGGACAGGGTCAGCGCCTTGCCGGCCTTCATGCCGGTGCTGGTCAGGCCCTTCAGGTCGATGGCCGAGGCATTGGCGGCCAGCAGGCAGGCGGCCAGGCAGAGGGTGGAACGCATGATCGTCATTGAATTGATGCTCCTTGGATGGGAATGGACCGCGCGTCCCCCTGTACCCGCGGCGGTCGGGAAGTCTACCGGCATCGTGCGGGTCCGTGTCCAGGCGCGGGACCACCGGGTTCGGGCCGCCTCGCCGCGGCCGGGCGGCTGCGGTATCATTTGCAGTCATCTTTTGAATGCATGACCGCCGACATGATCGAACTGAATCCTGTCCGCCAGCGCATCACCGATCTGACCGATCGCGTGCTGTCGCTTCGGGGGTATCTTTGACTACGACGCCAAGAAAGAGCGTCTTGAAGAAGTAACGCGGGAGCTGGAAAGCCCCGACGTCTGGAACAACGCCGAGTACGCCCAGAACCTGGGCCGCGAGCGTTCCAGCCTGGAAAAGACCGTGGACGGCATCGCCTCGGTACTGGACGGCCTGACCGACGCGACCGAACTGCTGGAGCTGGCCGAGTCCGAGCAGGACGAAGACACCGCGCTGGCCGTGGTCGCCGACCTGGACAAGCACCAGGCGCACGTCGAGAAGCTGGAATTCCAGCGCATGTTCTCCGGCGAGATGGACAATGCGGCGGCATTCGTCGACATCCAGGCCGGTGCCGGTGGTACCGAAGCCCAGGACTGGGCCGAGATCCTGCTGCGCATGTACCTGCGCTGGTGCGAATCGCGCGGCTGGAAGACCGAGCTGATGGAAGTCTCCGGCGGTGACGTTGCCGGTATCAAGTCGGCCACGCTGCGCGTGGAAGGCGACTATGCCTATGGCTGGCTGAAGACCGAAACCGGCGTGCACCGCCTGGTGCGCAAGTCGCCGTTCGACTCGGACAACCGCCGCCACACCAGCTTCACCTCGGTGTTCGTGTCGCCGGAAATCGATGACAACATCGACATCACCATCAACCCGGCCGACCTGCGTACCGACGTGTACCGTTCGTCCGGTGCCGGTGGCCAGCACGTCAACAAGACCGAGTCGGCGGTGCGTATCACCCACATCCCGACCAACATCGTCGTGGCCTGCCAGACCGGCCGCAGCCAGCACCAGAACCGCGACAACGCGATGAAGATGCTGGCCGCCAAGCTGTACGAGCTGGAAATCCAGAAGCGCAACGCCGAGAAGGATGCGGTGGAAGCCACCAAGTCCGACATCGGCTGGGGCAGCCAGATCCGCAACTACGTGCTTGACCAGAGCCGTATCAAGGACCTGCGTACCGGCATCGAGCGTTCGGACACGCAGAAGGTGCTCGACGGTGACCTGGACGAATTCGTCGAGGCCAGCCTGAAGGCCGGCCTGGCCGTGGGTTCCAAGCGCGTCGATGCCTGATCCACGCGCCTGCGCGGATATCATCGCCTTCCGCAACGGAGGGCGATGATGCGCAGCGAAAGTGAACGCAAGGAACTGGGCGGCTTCCTCAAGGCCTGTCGCGCCCGTGTCGACCCCACCACGCTCGGCCTGCCGGCCGGGCGCCGGCGTACCCCGGGCCTGAAGCGCGAGGAAGTGGCGCTGGCGATCGGGGTCAGCGTCAGCTGGTACACCTGGATCGAGCAGGGCCGCGAAGTGCGCGCCTCGCCCGAGGTGCTGGAGCGCCTGGCGCAGGTGCTGCGCATGAGCGACGACGAGCGCGCCTATGCCTTTGCGCTGTCCGGTTACGGCGTGCCATTGGAATCGCCGGACGAGAGCGTGACCGACGGCCTGCGCCAGCTGGTGGCGGCGATGCAGCCGATCCCGGCCTACGTGCGCAACACCCGTTTCGACATCCTGGCCTGGAACCCGGCCATCGCCGAGCTTTTTGTCGACTACAGCCAGCTGGCGCCGCATGAGCGCAACACGCTGCGGCTGATGTTCCTGTACCCGCCGTACCGCACGCTGATCCTCAACTGGGAAGAAATGACCCGCGGCCTGCTGGCAGGCTTCCGTGCGGCGATGGCGCAGGCGCCGGACAAGGCGCCGTTCCTGGCGCTGGTCGAGGATATCGCGGCGCACAGTGAAGAGTTCCGGCAATGGTGGCCGGGGCACGACGTGCGCCGGTTCGACGAAGGTGCGAAGAAGCTGAACCATCCCACGCGCGGGTTGCTGGACCTGCAGTACGTGGCGCTGGTGCCGGAGAGCCGGCACGATCTTTCGCTGGTGACCTACCTGCCGCGGAAGTAGGGGTGTTCGGCAGGGCTTGCAGCCCTGCACCCGCAGAGGCCGAAGCGACAGCAACAGCAACAGCAACAGCA
>NZ_JAPTFX010000248.1:0-2954 GCF_030985895.1 Stenotrophomonas sp. Sm6012
CTCCCGGCCCACCCAGCACGTAGAAATCCAGAGCGATGAACAGGCGACGTTGCCTTTGCCTTTGCTTGTGCTCTGGCTTGAAACGGGTGCCGGGCAGCGCCCGGCCGGGTATCCTTTCCCTCTGATGTCCGACCTTGTCCATGCCAGCCGCGAAGCCCTCAGCGACGGCGGCGCGCTCGCCTCGCACCTGGATGCCTTCGTCCCGCGTCCGGCCCAGCTGCGCCTGACCGAGGCCATCGCCGATGCGTTGCAGCAGCGCGATCTGCTGCTGGCCGAGGCCGGTACCGGTACCGGCAAGACCTTCGCCTATCTGGTGCCGGTGCTGCTGTCCGGGCTGCGTACCATCATCTCCACCGGTACCCGCGCGCTGCAGGACCAGCTCTACCACCGCGATCTGCCACGCGTGCGCCAGGCGCTCGGCGTCGGCCTGCGCAGCGCGCTGCTGAAGGGGCGTGCGAACTACCTGTGCCGTTATCGCCTGCAGCAGGCGCGTGGTGAGCCACGATTCTCCAGCCCCGAACAGGCGGCGCAGTTCCAGCGCATCCTGGCCTGGTCCGGCCGCTCCGAATTCGGTGACATCGCCGAGCTCGATGGGCTGGCCGACGACTCTCCGCTGCTGCCGATGGTCACCTCCACCGTCGACAACTGCCTGGGCACCGACTGCCCGTTCTGGGACGACTGCTTCGTGGTGCGTGCGCGGCAACGTGCGCAGGCGGCCGACGTGGTGGTGGTCAACCATCACCTGCTGCTGGCGGACCTGGCATTGAAACAGGATGGTTTCGGCGAACTGCTGCCAGGGGCGCAGGCGTTCGTCATCGACGAGGCGCATCAGCTGCCCGAGTTGGCCGCGCAGTTCTTCGGCGAGGGGTTCGGCATGCGCCCGTGGCAGGAGCTGGGCCGCGACTGCCTGGCCGAAGCGCGTGGCGTGGGCGGTGCGCAGTCGGCCCTGCAGGAGCCGGTCGACCAGTTGCAGCAGGCACTGCTGGCATTGCGCTCGGCGATGGAAGGCCTGCCGTCGCGCGGCACGCAGTGGCGGGCACTGGCAATGCCGCAGGTGCGCGACGGCTTCGATACGGTGATGGCGCGGCTGGTGACGCTGGAGCAGGCACTGCAACCACTGCGCGAAGCTGCCGCTGGCCTGGATGCCTGCCATGCGCGGGCGCGCGAAGCGGTCTCGCGGCTCAGCCGCTGGCTGGGCGATGACGAGCCCAGCCTGGATTTCGACACCGACCCTGCGGACGTGGCGGGTGCGGCCGATGTGCTCTGGTACGAGCTCACCCCGCGTGGTTTCCGCTGCCAGCGCACGCCCATGGATGTGTCCGGGCCGCTGCGTGAGCACCGTGAACGCAGCCGGGCGGCATGGATCTTCACCTCCGCTACGCTGACCGTAGGCGGTGGCTTTGATCACATTGCCACGCGACTGGGCCTGGACGATCCGCATACCCTGGTCCAGCCGAGTCCGTTCAACTGGCCCGAGCAGGCGCTGTGCTACCTGCCCGAAGGCCTGCCCGATCCGGCCGCGCGTGGCTTCGGCACCGCGTTGATCCAGACCCTGCGGCCGGTGCTGCAGGCGTCGCAGGGCAGGGCATTCCTGCTGTTCGCGTCGCATCGCGCCCTGCGCGAAGCCGCCGAGGCACTGCGCGACGGGCCGTGGCCGTTGTTCGTGCAGGGCGAGGCACCGCGCGCGACCCTGCTGCAGCGCTTCCGCGAATCGGGCAATGGCGTGCTGCTCGGCTCGGCCAGTTTCCGCGAGGGCGTGGACGTGGTCGGCGAAGCGCTGAGCGTGGTGATGATCGACAAGCTGCCCTTCGCCGCTCCGGACGACCCGGTGTACGAGGCGCGGCTGGAGGCGATCCGCAGCCAGGGCGGCAACCCGTTCCGCGACGAGCAGCTGCCGCAGGCGGTGATCGCGCTGAAGCAGGGCGTCGGTCGCCTGATCCGCAGCGAGAGCGACCGCGGAGTGCTGGTGCTGTGCGACCCGCGCCTGCTCAACCGCGGCTATGGCCGGGTCTTCCTCGATTCGCTGCCGCCGTTCCGGCGCACCCGCAGCCTGGCCGATGTGCAGGCCTTCTTTACGCCACAATGGCCACCCGTGGCCGATGATGCCGTTCCGGCCACCGCTGCGGCGGGCCCGGATCTGGCGCCCGGCGCCACGTTCCCCCTGTTCTGACCTGATCCGATGAAACTGCTCGCCTTTGAAACCGCCACCGAAGCCTGTTCCGTTGCCCTGCATGTCGATGGGCAGGTGCTGGAACGTTTCGAGATCGCCCCGCGCCGGCATGCCGAGCTTAGCCTGCCGTGGGCGGAGGCGCTGCTGGCGGAAGCCGGCATCAGCCGCCGCCAGCTGGACGGTATCGCGCTCAGCCGCGGCCCCGGTGCGTTCACCGGCGTGCGCCTGGCCATCGCCATTGCCCAGGGCATCGCCCTTGCGCTGGACCGCCCGCTGCTGCCGGTGTCGACGCTGCAGGTGCTGGCGCTGCGGGCGCCGGCTGAAGAAACGCAGATCCTGTCGGCGATCGATGCGCGGATGGGCGAACTGTATGTCGCACGCTTCGAACGCGTGGACGGCCTGCCGGTCGCACGCGATGCCGAACGCGTGTGCGCACCGGCGGCGGTGGCGCTGCCGGACGGCGTGTCGGTCTTCGGTGTCGGTACCGGGTTCGGCGCGGCCGAGGGCGCTCTGGTGGCACAACTGGGGGCAGGCCTGCGCGGTTTCGATGCCACTGCACTGCCGCGTGCGTCGGATGTACTGGCACTGGCGGTGCCGGCCTTCGCGCGTGGCGAAGCCATCGCACCGGAGAAGGTTGAACCGGCGTACCTGCGCGACAACGTGGCGCTGACCCTGGTCGAGCAGCAGGCCGCGCGCGAGGCGAAGGCGAAGGCCAACGGCTGAGCCCCTCGTGGCGAGGTTGGTTGATCGCGTAAATCAAAAGCCGCGCTTGGCCGGGCGGGGT
>NZ_JAPTFX010000249.1:0-2906 GCF_030985895.1 Stenotrophomonas sp. Sm6012
CCCCCCCCCCCCCCCCCCCCCGGCCCTGCGTAGACTGCCGCCATGTACTGGCTCAGCCGCCATCGGATGCTGTTGCTGACCATCCTGGTGATGGTCGGTGGTACCGTGCTGTGCGCGGTCGCCGCCGGACATTACGCCTGGCGCCGCGCACTGGGCGAGGAAAGCAGCCAGGTGCAACGCCAGCTGCAGCTGTATGGCCAGGGCCTGCAGCAGCGCATCGACCGCTTCGGTACGCTGCCGCAGGTGCTGGCACTTGATCCGGACCTGCTGCATGCCCTGCGCGTGCCCCCCTCGCCTGCCGAACGGCAGCGGCTGAACCTCAAGCTGCAGCGTGCCAACGAGGTCACCCGCGCCTCCACCCTGACCCTGGTCGGCCACGACGGCGTGGCCGTGGCGGCCAGCAATTGGGACCAGCCGACCACCAACGTCGGCGAGAACTACAGCTACCGCCCGTACTACCGCCAGGCGCTGGCCCAGGGCCGTGGCCGTTTCTACGGCATCGGCATGACCACTGGCGTGCCCGGCTACTACCTGTCGCAGGCCATCGAGGAAGACGGCAAGCGGCTGGGCGTGGTGGTGATCAAGGTCGAGCTGTCGGCGCTGGAGCAGGAATGGCTGAGCAGCCCGGACGTGGTGCTGGCCAGCGACGACCACGACGTGGTGTTCCTGGCCAACCGGGACAACTGGCGCTACCGCCTGCTGCGCCCCTTGGGCGCTGATGAACGCCGCGAAATGCTCGACGCCCGGCAGTACGCCGACCGTGCCCTGCAGCCGCTGCGCGCACGCACCGAGGACGTACTGGCCGACGGTGGCCGCATGGTGCGCCTGCTCGACCCTGCCCTGCTACAGCCGATGCTGTGGCAGAGCCTTGCACTGCCCGCCGAAGGCTGGAACCTGCACCTGCTGCACGACGCCAGCGCTGCCACCGCCGCCGGCCGTGCGGCGGCCCTGACCGGTGGTGCGGCGTGGCTCGCACTGGGCTTCCTGGTGCTGTTCGTGCAGCAGCGCCGGCGCCTGGCCAAGCACCGCCTGCGCAGCCGCCGCGAACTGGAAACCCTGCTCAAGCAGCACGCGCAGGAACTGCGCACCGCGCAGGATGGCCTGCTGCAGGCCGCCACCGACGCCGACAGTGGCCTCAGCCGCAGCCTGGAACACCTGCCACAGGGCGTGGTGGTGATCGACCGCGAGCTGCGCCTGGTCGCGTGGAATTCGCGCTACCTCGAGCTGTTCCGTTTTCCCCTGGAACTGGTGCGCGTGGGCCGGCCCATCGAGGAGCTGTTCCGCTTCAACGCGCGCCGTGGCCTGCTTGGCCCGGGCCCGGTCGACGAGGCGATCGAACGCCGCCTCAACCACCTGCGCAGTGGCCGCCCGCACATGCGCGAAAGCGAGAAGGACGATGGCACGGTGCTGGAGATCCGTGGCAATCCGCTGCCCGACGGCGGCTTCGTCACCAGCTATGCCGACATCACCAGCTACAAGAACGCCGCACGCGAACTGCGCTCGCTGGCCGACGCACTCGAGCACCGCATCGCCGAGCGTACCCACGACCTGGACGAAGCCCGCCGCGAAGCCGAGCAGGCCAACCGCTACAAGACCCGTTTCGTCGCCTCGGCGGTGCACGACCTGCTGCAGCCGCTCAATGCCGCGCGCATGTTCGTCTCGGTACTGCGCGGCAAGCTGAGCGATCCGGCACAGCAGCAGACCAGCGACCACATCGACGCTGCACTCGCGGCGCAGGACGCGATCCTCAACAGCCTGCTGGATATCGCGCGGCTGGAGTCGGGAAGCCTGCCGACCCGCGTGCAGGCCTTCCGGCTGGGGCCGCTGCTGCAGACACTGGCGCGCGAGTTCGGCATCGCCGCACAGTCGCGCGGGCTGGTGGTGGACTGGGTCGATACCGATGCGGTGGTGGTCAGCGATGAAGCGCTGCTGCGGCGCATCCTGCAGAACTTCCTGTCCAATGCGCTGCGCTACAGCGAACGCGGCCGCGTGCTGCTCGGTTGCCGGCGCCGCGACGGGCTGCTGTGGATCGAAGTACACGACCAGGGACCCGGCATTCCCGATGCGCTGCAGGGCGAGATATTCGAGGAATTCCGCCGCCTGCACGACGGCCAGCAGCGCGGTGCCGGCCTTGGCCTGGCCATCGTCGACCGCATCGGCCGCCTGCTTGGCCATCCGATCCGGCTACGCTCGCACGTGGGCCAGGGCAGCGTGTTCGCGGTGGGTGTGCCGTTCGGCGACGCCAGCGCGATTCCCACCACGGCACCGACGCCGGTGCTTGTGCAGGAACCGGCCGCGGATAATCCGCTGCGCGGGCGTCGGGTCTGGGTGATCGATGACGATCCCCACGTCTGCGCGGCCAGCCGCGCGTTGCTGGAACGCTGGGGCTGCGAGGTGATGCTGGCCGATGGCCCGCAGGCCGCGCTGCACCTGGCCAGTACCACAAGCGTGCCGGAGCTGGTGCTGCTGGACGTGCGCATGGGCGATCACCATGGTCCGGTGTTGTACGAGACGCTGGCGGGGCTGTGGCAGGCACGCCCGCCGGTGGTGCTGGTGACCGCCGAGCGCGATGCAGGGTTGCGCGAGATGGCCGCCGAGCGCGGCTGGGGAATGATGGCCAAGCCGGTGAAGCCGCCGGCGCTGCGGGCGTTGATGAGCCAGCTGCTGATCCGCCATCGCGGGTAGTTTCCAGCCAACGGCGCAGCCCCTCGTGGGTGGAGTCTGGTTGGTCGCGGAAAGCAGAAGCCGCGAGTGGGCCGGTCGGGTCGGGTGCGCGGGGGACGCCGTGAATCCGTCCCTGGAGGCTTGGCAGCCGCATCCATGCGGCTGACTGATCTGGCCCCCTGAAAACGGACGCCATGAAGCCGTTTCAGGCGGCAGTCCGGAGCTGCCGGGCATAGTTGTTA
>NZ_JAPTFX010000024.1:0-41508 GCF_030985895.1 Stenotrophomonas sp. Sm6012
TTGCTGTTGCCCATAAACACCTCGGTCATTGCCATCAATTATGGCAACCGGATGTCTACGAAAGGCTGGCCGGTCCACCACGTCGTATCCTCCCGTGGCAGATACGCCGCCGATGAAGGCGTGTCCGGTGAACCCATTCTCGGCTGAGTACTGAATCCGATTGCCGTCACCCCAGCCTACGTATCCCATGCGTGTTCCGTCAGTGCGATGGAACGCGACGTAGCCGGCAAGTGCACCGGTACCAGCGTTGGTTCGAACGCAGCCGCCAGCACTGATGACCGAGCCAGCTGCGGTGACGGTTTCGTTGAAGGAGGCGGGCCCGGCCACGGATACGCTGGAACCGGTCAGCTCCAGTGGCGCAAAGGCATTTTCTGCCGGATTCACTGATTGGAGCACGGTGTTCCCCGCCCCATTGCTGATGAATCGGATCAGATTGTGACCTGCAGCGGCCTGGGCATACAGATAGGCATTGATGCGCAGTGCACCGGACACAGTGTCGCCGGCCTTGTTTATCTTGCTTGCCGGATCAAAGTTTCCACTGGTCCAGATCTGGCCGCCAGCGCTGAGCGTGGTGGTATAGCCGCCTGCAGAATTCGCAAAGGTGAAGTTCGTACCGTTCTTGAAGATGTACGAGTTGGCGTCGCCCAGCACGAGTACGCCATCGTTGGCCACACCATTCCAGCCATAGGAACGAAGCGAGTTTCCATTCACGCCGACGTGTCCGGTGAACGTCCCGCCGGTCTTGTCCATCTTCGATTCCGGCGCGAAGTTGCCGGCGTGCCATATGACCGAGCCATTCCAGCGCGGCGAGTCGCCATGCTTGATGGTGATCTCGCTGCTGGCATTACGATCGGCACTCCACACGCGCCACAGGCCCGTGTTCGCCCAGCCACCGATGAACGACTGTTCCGCCCCGGCACTGCCGAATCCAACCAGGGGCCAGCTGCCCGAAATGAACTGCTGGTCGGTGAAGGTATTGCCCGCCTTCGTCGCTTTGCCATCCAGTGCCGACTGCAGCCCGGTCACGTCAGCAATCACATGCTTGTGGCCGACCGTGGCGAAGTCGCCGGCCAGCGCGAACTCGGAGGCATGCTTGCCGTCCAGGGTGTCGGCGTCCAGGCCGTTGCCATGCCCGGTGTCCTTCAGTGCAGCACTCTTCAGCTCCAGCGCGGTGCGGGCTGCCGTGGTGGTCGCAGCCGACAGCAGTGTCTTCGCCAGTGCGGTCGGGGCGCTGGCGCCGAAGCGCTTGTCGGTGTAGGCGCGTACGCCACGCGGCGTCACCGCGCGCTGAGTGTCGGTCGCATCTTCGGCTTCGGTGCTCGTGGCCAGTTCAACCACGCCCACGACCTCGGTGGTTGCGGGCGGATAGATGAAGCCGGCGTCACCGAACTGGATCAGTGCGGTGTCCACCTCGGCGAAGCGCGTATCGGTGGCCAGCAGCAGCATCGAGGCGGCCGACTTCTCCATGATCGGATCGGCTTGGCCATACGTGGCGAACAACGTGCCGTCGGCCAGGTACAGGCCGAACCCGCGCAGCGTGTAGGCCGTTGCGCTGTCGTCGCGGATGGTGACGTGCACGGTGTCATCGCCCACCGCCTGCCCGCCGAAGCTGGCGACGCGTTTGATTTCGCCTGGCAGCGCGGTAAGCCCTGCCGATGGAGTGAAGGCAGTGGATGTCAAACCAATCTGCGTGATCAGGACGGCGTTGGTGCCGGTGTTCGGCGGATTGACCAGCCTGGCGAAGCCGGCATCGGTGATTTTCAAGCGCATGCGGGGGTTACTCTCCGATCAGTTGAAGGCGGCGGAAGGCCGTGGCGTGGGCGGCTGCAAGGGCGCCGACGGCGGCGTCGGCCTGCATGCCCTGGGTGAAGGTGAAGTGCGATCTCACCGGTTTGGTCCGGCTGATCTCGCCGATGACGTCTTCGACGAACATCGCCGTGGCGGCCTGGCCGCCCTGGTTGGCGATGGTCATCACCGCTTCGAAGGTGTGCGGCGGTCCCTTGGGCTGCAGCTGCCACCATTCGCGGATCAGCACCGAGCCACCGAATGCAGCGACCACGTCGCGCACACTGCCGGCGGTGCCCTTGCGGCGCTGGATGGCGATGGCCGTGCGCACCCGGGCGCGCTTCACCGCTTCGGGCCAATACGCCTTCCACTCATCCACCGACAGCGCCCAGGCCAGCCAGGGCAGCAGTGCGGTCGGGCAGCGGTCGGCGTCCCACAGTGCAGTGATGTCCACCGGCAGCGGGCGCGCCACGCTGGCGCGGGCAAGCGCGCGCTCGGCACGGGTGGCATTGGCGGGCAGCAGGTTCGCCGCCGACGGCACCACCACCTGGGCGTCGCCGTCGATGATCTCGCCGGGCACCGGTGCAGCAGCCAGGGTCACCACGCTGCCCTCGATGACGCCGCCCTGCAGTGGCTGGCGTCCTTGCGCGTTCGTGCGGTACACCGCCTGCAGCGTCGCCAGCGCGCCACCGGGGTGGCGGAAGGTGCGGTTGCGGCCATCGATCGCGCCGCGCAGGCGCGCGTTGATCAGGCGCGTGCTGGGCTCATTCATCGGTGCCGCCATGGGTCAGGGTCACGCCGGTGCAATGCGTGGCCTGGGTGCGATCCACCACCACGTCGGCAGCCGGGCGGATGATCTCCACACGCTGTACGCCCTCGGCGTGCAGTGCCGCGAACAGGCCCGAACGGGTGACGTCACGGCCGAGGCGATGCGATTCGCTGATGTAGCGATCGAGGCGGCTGCGCGCCTCGGCCAGCACCACCTGCGAGTCCGGGCCGGCGAAGGTGAACAGCGCAGCCTCGACCGCGTAGTTGACGATCGTGGCCGGCTTCACCAGCACGTGATCGGTCAGCGGCCGCACGTCATCCGCACCCAGCTTGGCCTCGACGATGTCGAGCAGGCCCTGGGTGGCGGTGCCATCGGCCTCGCGCGACAGTACCGAGACCACGACCTCGCCGGGCGTGGGGCTGGTCGCACTCGCATCGAGTACCCGCGGGTCGGCGCTGAGTGCATGGAATACATAGGCACCCTCCGGCCCCGCCACGCTGAAGCCTTCCGGGCCCAGCTGGATACGGCGGCGGAAATCATCATCGCTCTCGTAGCGTGGCGCGATGCCCTCCTGCGGTTTGCCCGGGTCCAGCACCTGGCGCGCGATGCCGAAGATCGCAGCGAGATGGTCCAGGTCGCTGCCGCCGGCATAGGCCAGCATCACGCCGCGCGCGGCGTCGTTGACGCGTTGGCGGTCGAGCAGGCGCAGGTAGGTGCAGACCTCGAGGATCTTGAAAGCAGGGTCCGACGGCAGCAGCGCGTCGAAGGTGGGATCCAGGGCCTGCAGCGCGGTCAGCGATTCATCGAACATGGCTTCGAAATCGAGCACTTCGATGACCGCCGGGGCAGGCAGCTGGGACAGATTGACACTGGTGAACGAGCCGGATGCCACGGTTAGCGAACCTCGATTCCTTCGATGGTGATGGCCTGCCCGTCGGGAAGATGGATGCCGGTCACTGCCAGGATCATCACGCCGGGGGCGGGGAGGGAGACGTCGATGTTCTCGACGTGGAGCCGCGGTTCCCATCGCGCCAGGGCGTCGACGGTGGCGGCAATCAGGTCCATGCGCAGCGAGCGATTGGTGGGCGCATCGATCAGTTCGAACACGCGTGAGCCGTATTCGCGGCGCAGTACGCGGGAGCCAAGGGGCGTGGTGAGAATGTCACGCACGGATTGGTGCAGATGGGCCAGCCCATCCAGGGATTTGCCGGTGTTGGCGTCGATTCCTCGCATGGTCTCTATCGTCGTGGAGTGCAGGTTTTCAGGGCATTGCAGGCGTGGCCGGTCAGGCCTGGGCCGGCGTGGTCGGTGCGGTGGGGCCCTGCGCGGTGTGCTTGTGCGCCTTCAGGCCGATGGCGCCGGCCTTGATCTCGCCGGGGGTGCTGATGTCCTTGCCGGCGGTGATCGCACCGGTCACGTCCAGGTCGCCCGTGGCCTTGATCGACGGTGTGTCGAGCAGCACCGATTCGCTGGCGATCACCTGCGCGCTTGCACAGTTCACGATGACCTTGCCGCTGCCGACGTTGACGCTCAGCGTGGTGGTTTCCTGGTCGTACTCGACGATGCTGCCGTCGGCGTATTGGGTACGCTGCCGCCGGCGCGAGTCAGCCGGTGCGGCGAAGCGGTCCTGGTACAGGCTGCCCAGCACCAGCGCCTGGCCCGGATCGCCATAGGGACAGGCCAGCACCACCTGTTCGCCCGGTTCGGGTGCGCACCAGCTGCGTACGCCCGGCCCGGCACGTCGCTCCAGCCAGGGAATCCAGTCGGTGAGCATGCCGTCGGCATCGACACGTACGCGCGCTGCGGCTTCGTCGAGCTCGCGCACGACGCCGATCATCAACAGGTTGCCGATCAGCCGTGCGTGCTCGGCGCTCATGGCGCGTGCTCCGGCAGTGGCTGGTAGCGCGGCTCATGGGCGCGGCCGATCTCGGGTGCGAAGCTGTAGAAGGCCTGCGGCACCACGCCGCCGGTGTCCTCCCACGCGTTGCTGCCCAGGGCGATCGGCAGCGACCACTCGACCACCCAGCTTCGGAGACCAGGCTGTGCCGTCGCAACGTCTTCGGGCAACGCGGCGATCACATCGATGGCGCCGCTGGCGGCCCCGGGGAATCGGCCGAGCTGGTGCAGCCAGGTTGCCAGGGCGACGGCGGCATTGCGTACCTGCAGCGCTGCATCGGCATTGGCCGCTACGACAATGCGTGCCTCGAAGCGCAGCAGGGCGTGCAGCAGGCCGCTGCCGTCGCTGTCTTCCTTGTTGCGATCACAACGGGTCATGGCCAACAGGCAGGCCGGCATGGGCATGTTGTCCGTGCTGGATTCCCGATAGAACGCGACGGTGGCAAGGCCCGGGAAGTGCGTGCGTATCGCGGTTTCGATGGCGCTGTGCAGCGCGTCGAGCGTCGGAGGAGGGGAATCGGTCGCCATGTCAGCTCATGCAGTGAATGGAAGGAGGGCAGGGTCGGTGCGGCCCATGCGGTCTGCAGCCAGTGTTGCCATCACCGGAGGTGGGCGGCATTGCAGGCGTGGCCGCGAGCGGCGGGGTCAGGGCAGGGTCTTGCTGGCGCCGGCTGCAGTGCCGCAGCTGGCAGGCGCGACCGGCAACGCACCGTTGATGGTGAAACCGGTCTGGTTGCCAAGGCTGCACAACAGCGCCCGCAACTGGTCGGCGAGTTCGTGGTACCGACGTGCGACCTCGACGTGATTGCGCAGCAGTGCTTCGTCATCAGCGCCATCGAGGTCGGGCAGCGCGGGCGCGACACGCAGTTGCGCAGGGGCGATGGCGAGGTCAATGCGGCAGTGCGCCGCCGGCATTGGCTTGGCGCCAGATGCGCACGAACTCAGCATCAGCATTGCCGCGATCGCGGCCAGGAGTCTTGGCATGGGTGTCGATGTCCCGTTGCAGGGCGTTGAACTGCTGGGTGCGCTCGGCCTGCGTGGCCAGGCGCTGCGATTCGGCCCGGGCGCTGGCACGGGCGTTGGCGAGGTCCTGCTGATGTGCGGCCTGCGCCGTATCAGCGCGGGATGCCTGCTGTGCGGCCTGCGCGCTGGCAGCGGCCAGGTCCGCGCTGCGGTCCCGCAGGGTCCACCCCAGCCAGGCGAAACCGGCATGACTGCCGACGAGCAGCAGCAGGCCGACGCGCAGCCTCAGCGCGAGCGGGGTCATGCCAGGGCTCCTCCTGCGGCACGATAAGCCGCACGCAGCGTCTCCAGCGCGTGTTCCTTCTGCCCGTAACCGGCGCCGGGCAGCGATGCCCAGATGCGCCGTGCCGCGCCGACGGCGGCGTCGAAACGTCCCAGCCGGACCAGCTCGTAGGCACCGCATTGCTTGAGCAGGGCGACCGCGGCGCGATCCTGCGAGACCGGGCCGAAGTCGGGCAGGCCCAGGCGTGCGCGCAGGTCGTCCCAGGTACTGCGCAGGAACTGGTAGCGGCCGGCAGCGCTGGATTTGATGCCGTAGCGTGGCAGTGACACCAGGACGCGGGGATGGTCGCGGTAGGTTTCGAACAGCTGGCCACCGACGATCACGTCGTAGCCGCGGTCACGTGAGCGCTGGCTGGGAATGTCGGTACCCTCGGACACGGCCAGCATGTCGAGGAACGCGGCCACGTTGGCACCACCGAGGGCGCTGGCTGCGGCGGCGGTCATGCGGCCGCTTCCGGCTGCTTGCGCACCAGTGCCAGCAGCGCGTCTATCTGCACGCTCTGCTGGGCGATCTGTGCACGCAGGGCGTTGACCTCGCCACGCAGTTGCCCGATCTCCTGCGCCATCGCCTCGCGTTCGTGCATCAGGCCATCGGCGCGGGTGCGCTCGGCGGCAAGTTGCTCCTGCAGGGTGCGCAGGGTGTTGCTGGTGGCTTCATCGGCGGTGCGGTCGACCTTGGCCGACGACAGCCATTGGCGCAGCCACAGCGACACCGCGATCAGTACGCCGGAGGTACCGCCCAGGTATTTGGCCCAGTCAGGTACGCCGGCCAGCAGGTCGCTCTCGTTCATGCGCGTGCGTATCCCTTGAGCAGGGCCGGATGGACCGCAGGCGGTGGCGCGCAGCGGGCATCGCGCAGGGCGCGCTTGATGGTGGTCTGCGAGACGCCGAACTCACGCGCCACGTGGTCGCGGGGCATGCCGCTGGCAACGGCACGTGCGATGCGTTCGCGGCGCTGCTGTGCGTCGGCAGCGAAGCAGGAGGCCAGGAACAGCAGCTCGCCACCGAAGTGCGCGACCAGCTGCTGGGCGACGTCGTAGCCGAGGATGTCGATCAGCCGGTGCTGGTCGGGCAGGGTGGACGGCACGTAGACGATGACGCGGTGGCGGCCGGTGGTGCTGGAGGTGGTCGGCGGCCATGCGCGCACCAGCGTGAGGGCTGCGGATTCGCCGATGACCTCGGCGAGGGTCTGGATGCTGTCGGGCAGGGCGTTCATGAGGAGTGTCGTCAGTGGCATTGATCTCCACTGTTGCCCTCCCGTTCTTCTGGTCAACACCTTTCATCTACTTTGGAAATTGCGCGCTGAAGGCATTCAGTGAGCCTGAGTACCGATGAGGACGGCGCTGCGGATGCCTGCGGCGGCTCTTGCCGGGTTGTCGTTGCCGCGGCTGTTTTCCGTATTCCTGTACTCGCTGTCCTCACCGTGTGGAAACAGAGGCAGGTCAAGGGGAATCCGGCAGGTATGGGGTGAGGATGGCCTTGTTGCCCGCCCTCACGTCCGGGCGCAGGCCCGGAAACAAAAAAGCCCCGGACGATGCCGGGGCTTCAGGGCTGCAGGTGGGGCTGGGTCAAAGGTCGAACACCAGGTTGCCGCCGGTCTTGCGTGGGATGTAGCCGGCGTCGCGCAGCCAGCGCGCCGCATTGACCTGGTCCATGCGCTTGACCGGAAAGCGGTTGGCGAACATCAGGAAGCGCGCCACCGTGATCGACTCACCCTTGCCCTTCAGGGCGGCCAGGGTTTCGGTGAACCACGGTGCGGGCGGCTGCTGCCTGCCGGGGCGGGCCACGGTACGGGCCTGCGTCGAGCTGCCATCGCCGGCCCGGGCCAGCGAGCACAGCGAGATGAAGATCGCGTCCAGGCTCACGACGTCCTTGCCACCCTTGGGCTGGGACTTGAACAATTCGATGGCCTTCAGGCGCGTCGACGTGAACTGTTCGACCTCCATGGCGTTTCCTCTCTGCGAAAATGATTGGGGGATGCAGGGTGACGACAGGTGTCGTCGGTGATGGGGCGACCTTACATCATTTTCGCCGATGATGGGTCGCGACCTGCGCTCGGATGAGTGGGAAGAGAGATCACACGGCCCCGCGCCGTGCTCAGATCACGCCGCGCGACAGCAGCTGGTCCAGCGTCCTGCGCACCAGATCGGCCGGCGCGCCGTCGTTGTTCACCTCGATGTCGACCAGATCGTCCGGCAAGGGCTGTTCGTCGGCATGGCCCGGGCGCCTGACGCGGATCACGACACCGCCACGGCGGCGAATCGCGCGGGCTTCATTGGCCAAGCGCACATCCGGTACCAGTCCGCCTGCAGGCAGGCGTGCGAACAACGCGCGCACCCGCAGTTCGGGGAGGATGCAATCACGCCCCGATCCGGTTCCGGCGCTCTGCATCAGCTGCTGAGGGATGAGCTCAGCCAGCGCCCGCAGCGGTGCCGCAAAGCTGTCGCAGGGCAGCGCCAGTGCCGAGGCCAGTCCATTGGCCAGGGTGTCCTTGCCCGCATGCTTGGCGCCGGCGATGCCGATGTAGAGCGGACCCGCCGCCTGCGGGGCAGGCCGCAGCGCAGTGCGCCGCAGGGCGGGGCCGGCACGGAATGCGACCAGGGTGTCGGCGATCATGCGATGGCCACTGTCGAGGGAGGCGGGAATCATGCGGAATCTACTCCTGGAAGAAGGTGGCAGCCGGCGACGGGTCAGGAATCGCGACCGCCAGCACCGCGCGCGCGCAGCAGGCGCTGGGTGATGCGGCCCCCGCGGGCGGCAGCCGCGGCAGGGTCAAAGCACAGCATGGCGGTGCGGGTACGACGGCCAGCGGCAAGGTGATCGCGGATGGTCCGTTCGGACAGCACCGGTACCCGCTGATGGATCTGCCGCACGGTCAGCTGCTCGCCTTCGAAGGCATGAAATTGGGGACGGGGCATGACGCAAGCGCTCCTGGAAGGTGGCGTGGCCGATACAGGCATCTTGCCTTCGTGAGCTCTTCTAGTCAACACCTTTCATCTACTTGTATCATGACTAGTGCGGCCGTTGGGCGGAGCGCCCCTTCAATTGACACCGCAGGGGGCGCCCGGCATCAGAACGGACCTGCCGCCTGCTCGCCGAGGGTGAGCCTGCGCGGCGGCATCAGCCAGACCTTGGCCCGCTCCTTGCCCACCACGCGCGTACGTACGCCATGGCGCTTGACCACATAGGCGGCCGCCTCGTTGACGTCGCGACGGTTCGGCTTGTCGATGCCCGCGGCAATGACGATCTCGGTGGCGCGGTAGTGCGCGTTCCAGTGCTCGGTAGGCAGCGACCAGTCGAAGCGGCGGTCGATCAGTTCGGCGATCGGCGAGATCGGTTCGTGCTCGCTGTTGGTGGTATTCAGTGCATCCAGTTCCTCGGCGGACAGGTGCCAGGTTTCGCCCTGGCAGTACAGCGCATGGGCCTCGGCCCACACCTGCTGCATGTCGATGCGCGCCGGTTCGCCCAGTGCCACGGCATGCACGGTCCACCAGCGCGTGTTGCCGGTCGCGTCGCGCAGGAAGCGCTCGTCATTGACACTGGCAAACAGGATGGTGCGGCGCGCATAGCGCGATTCGTTGCGCGCGTATGGACGGCGGATCTCATCATGGCTGCGCGAGATGAACGATTTCAGCGCGGCGATATCGGTGCGGCGGAAGGTGGCATCCACTTCACCCAGTTCGACGATCCACTTGGAGATGACCTGCTTGATGCTGTCCTTGTTGGCCGGATCGAGCACCACGCCGTCGGCGATCAGCTGCAGCTCAGCCGGTGCCAGTTGCCGGGCCCAGCGTGTCTTGCCCAGATTCTGTTTCGAGACGAACGTCAGCACACCCCGCGCCACCACGCCATCGGGCTCAAAGGCCGCCGCCACGCCGGAGACCAGCCAGCGTCGCATCAGTACTTCCTTCAGGACGCGCCCGTCGGCCATGCGCGTGGGCTGCGCTTCCTGCACCGTATCGAAGAAGGCCTGCAGACGGGACTGGCCGTCCCATGGGCGTGAGGTGATCCAGCTGGCGACCGGATTGTAGGGGTTGGCTTCGGCCACCTGGCACAGGTTGGTTTCGAAGCTGGCGGTGGTCATGCCAGCGCGGTGCATGCAGTCCATCACTTCACCGGCAGCCACTTCCTTGGCATTGTCCACCGTGCTCTGCAGGCCCGGCACCAGGATCTCCAGGTCCTTGCGGATGACGTTGTAGCGCACGGTCACGCCGGTGCGCCGGCACAGTTCGGCCAGATTGCGTGCGGTGGGCAATGGGCGGCCGCGCGCGCTGGTATCGGGAAAGGGCGTGAAGGCATCGAACGCGGACAGGTTGCCGGGCACCTGATAGCTCGCGCTGGCTGCCGAAGGTGGGACGTCGCCGGCCATGTCATGTTCCGCCACGGCGGCTGGTGGCGGCAGGAGCTGCGCGCGGACTGCCTCCAGCCCCTCGCGCAGGTGCAGGTCGTTGAAGTCGGTAGGGCGGTCACTGTCACCGTGCACTGCGGAGAACTCGGGCCATGCCACGCGTGCATCGATCTCCGCAGCGGCGCGCGTTGCCTGGGTGACGCCGGGATTGTCCACGGGCTGCCGGGTCCATTGATCGTTGTCCGCGCAGAGCACGAACACACCGTCGGGCACGGCGCTGCGCCAGGCGCGGGCGACTGCGGCGAGGTTGCCGGCATCCCAGGCGACCACCACGCACCAACCGGTGGCCTGATGGATGGAGGCGGCGGTGGCATAGCCCTCGGCGATGGCGATCGGCTGTGCAGCGAGCGGCTTGCCGATGACATGGAAACACCCCTGTTTGCGGCCACCGGACAGGAAGTCCTTGTCGCGGCCCAGTGCCGGCTCCAGGCGCGGAAAGATCGCCTGCAGCGAGACGATCCGACCGGCTGCGTTCATCACCGGCACCAGCAGCGCGTTGTCGACGTGGCGGAAGACCAGGCCGTCGCTGTTGCGTACCGGCCACGGCGCCACCCGCAGGCCATGCGCAGGGATGCCCTTGCGCACCAGATAGGGATGGCTGCCGTCCGCCGGTACCGCGCGGTTCCACAGGACGTTGGCGGCCTTGGCGGCGGCCTCCTCGCGTTCGCGCTGCTGCTGCTCGCGTTCGGCACGGGCCGCCTCCTGGCGGTGGCGGATGGCGCGCTGTTCGGCGGCGCTGAGCGTGCCGGGTGACTTCGCGCACCAGGCATGACGGGTGCCGGTACGCCAGCTGCCGAACTCGCCGGCCGGCACCTGGTCACCGAACAGTACAGCCCACCCATTGCGAGTGCCGGGGCGGTCACCCTGCACATGGAAGCGCACCAGCATGCCGTCGGCATTGAGTGACTCGCGGCCGCGGGCGTCCGGCACGATGCCGTGTGCGTGCATGACCTGCAGGAACGCAGGAACGACGTCCTGCGCTGGGTGCGATGTGTGCATTCGGCGAAGCCCCTTGAAGCGTGGTCCGGTTCACCGCAGCCTGTCGATGCGCAGCGTGATTCATGCCGGGCGCAGTGCACGTGGCGACCGGCCGACGCGGCAGGGTCAGCCGCAGAGGGGAAGCGGTGATGCGGCCATGGTGTCGGAACGACCTCTCTTTTGCAACACCTTGCGACACCTTGTATCCCCGACCCTGCCGATGCACTTGGGTGCTCGGGGGATCTGCGATGACCTTCGCAGATTGTCGCTTTTGCGGTGGCGTGTCGCAGTTGGCGAGAACCGTTTTTCCGATGATGCCGTCGCCGTCAGAGACGGCCTTCCGACCCGCCTTCCGCCCCTCCGGGCGCCCATGCACAAGGAGCCTGCATGCCTGAAATCCACTGCAACAACGAACGCCGATCCGATCACGGACGTGTCTCGTCCAGCGCCGTTGTGGCGTTCTCAATCGGTGCGACCACCCCCCGATAAAATACAGCCGGCATGACGGACACCATCGACGAAGCGCAGGAACTGGAAGCGCGCCATCTGCAACAGGCATTGGCCCAGCACGCAATGCGGGCCCGCGCTGTTGCCCCTCTCACACCCATTGGGGAATGCCACAACCCGGACTGCAGCGAAGACTTCGACAACGATCCGGCCAGGCTGTTCTGTGGGCCTGCCTGTGCCGAGCGCTACGAAGCCATCCATCAACACCGCAACGCATAGGAACAGGGGACATGTCTCTGAACAGCAACGACGCTGGATTCACCGAACGCATCGCCGGAGTGTCGGCCGAGCTCGCCGTGCTGGTGAGCCTGGTGGAGCACCACATCCATCTGCAATTGGCTGACCTGGCCGATTCGGGCGACATGGATGCCCAGGAGCGATTCGCGGTCGCCGATCCGGAGCGCTGGTTGGAGAACGCCCGCCACAGCCTGCAGGTGGGCGTCATGTTCCTGGAACGCGCGGTGCGGCAGCCCGCCCGGTTCTAGCGTTGCCGCGTGGGGACGGAAGGGGCCGGTGTGGTCGCCTTCCGTCCCCACTGCAGGACGCAGTGCGCTGCGCGACGGGGGCTGCGTCATAACGTCGCACCGCCTGTGCAGCAACCCTGAACGTGGTCCAAGGTTGGCCGCGCCCCCGTAGAATGGCAGCGTGCGCGGTTCTGTTCTCCATCGCCGGTTCCAGGCTCTGGCATGGCTTGCCATGCTGCTGGTGCTGCTCGCCCCGCTGGTGAGCCGCTGGCTGGCGCACGGCCACGTTGCGGCGAGCGCACCGGTGGCGGCAATCGACCACAGCCTGCACGCACCGCATGTGATGGACGGCCACCACGACCATCATGCGATGGCGATGCAGCACGGCGAATCGGCACCGAAGCCTGCTGCCGACCCCCATGCCGATCATGAGATGGGCGTGGACTGCGATTACTGCCTGATCGCCGCGCGGATGATCACCCTTCTGGTGGCAGCGCTGCTGCTGTTGGCGCCGATGACGCCGGTCTGCCGCGCATTGCGCGGTGCGGTGCAGGCCCTGCCGCGGCGGATCAGCGGCACCCTGGGAGCGCGTGGGCCACCGGTCCTCAGGACCGCCTGAGCCGCACGCGCGCTGCAGTGATCTTCCTGCCATGAGGTTGCCGGCCACGGCCGGTGCCCGCACGCGCGTGCCTGTCCCTTTCTGATTGCTGCCCTGCAGTGCGGGGTGGCCTTGCATGCCGTGACCCAATGAAAACCAACCCCAACTCCGCGTGCCTGCGCCGGGCGCTGCTGCCCGCGCTGTGTGCCTGGCTTCTGCAGGCGGCGCCTGCCCTTGCCGCCGATGCGGCGCCTCCCACCACGCTGGATACCGTGCGCGTGGTGGATACCCGCAGCGGCGAGCTGTCCTCCACCGCCAGCGCGGGCTCCGCGCTGGGCCTGAGCGTGCTGCAGACGCCGGCCGCGCTCACCGTCATCAGCCGCGACCAGCTGGAGCAGCGCGGCGATACCAACCTCAACGATGCGATCAGCCGCGCAGGTGCGATCAGCGCCATGCCGCACCCCGGCAACGGGCTGAGCGCGCTGTCCAGCCGCGGCTTCACCGATGGGGCGTCGGTGATGCGGTTGTATGACGGGCTGCGCCAGTACGGCGGCGTGGGCATCACTTTCCCGTTCGATACCTGGTCGATCGAGCGCATCGAAGTGCTGCGTGGGCCAGCTTCGGTGATCCATGGTGACGGTGCGATCGGCGGTGTCATCAACATCGTGCCGAAGAAGCCCTCGCGCGGAGCCATCGAGAACGAAGTCAGCGTGACCGTCGGCAGCGAGGACACCGCACGCCTCGGTTTCGGCAGTGGCGGCGCGCTGACCCCCGCGCTGGCATACCGGCTGGACGTGAGTGGCAACTACAGCGCCGGGTGGGTCGATCGCGGGCGCAACAGCGACGCCACCTTCTCCGGTGCGCTGCTGTGGCAGCCACGCGATGACCTGCAGCTGACCCTCACCCATGCGCAGGGCCAGCAGCGCCCGATGCGCTACTTCGGCACGCCCCTGGTCGACGGTCGCCAGCTGGACGCGCTGCGCCACCGCAACTTCAACGTGGAAGACAGCCAGATCCGCTTCCGTGATCGCTGGACCCAGCTCGACGCGCTGTGGACGCCCACCGCGAACGTGGAATGGCGCACCCGCGTCTACCAGATCGACAGCCAGCGCGACTGGCGCAACGCCGAGGCCTATGTGTACAACCCACGCACCGGCCTGGTTGATCGCTCCGGCAATACTCGGATCACCCATAACCAGGACCAGACCGGGTTGACCTCGACGCTGCGCGTGCAGGGGGAGGTGGGCGGCCTGGTGAACAGCTTCGCGGTGGGGCTGGATGCCAACCGTGCGCACTTCAAGCACACCAACAACACCTATGCCGGCAGTTCGGGCCCGGTCGATCCGTTCCATCCGGTGCCAGGCACGTTCGTCAGCGATGCGCCGAACCTGCCGCGCTACCGCAACCGCGCCGAGCAGTACGCGCTGTTCGTGGAAGACCGGCTGGCACTGGGTGAGCGCTGGTCGGTGCTGGGGGGCCTGCGCCACGATCGTGCCGACATTGATCGTACCGATCTGATAAGCGGCCAGCGTGCGTTCTCCAAGACCTACAGCAGCACCGGGTGGCGCGCGGGCACGGTGTTTGCGCTGCGCCCGACGCTGAGCCTGTACGCGCAGTATTCGCAGGCAGCCGACCCGGTCAGCGGCCTGTTGATGATCAGCCCGGCCAACGGGGCGTTCGATCTGGCCAAGGGCCGGCAGTTCGAGGTGGGCATGAAGCAGGCCTTCGACGGCGGCGAGTGGACGCTGGCCGCGTACCGCATCCGCAAGACCGGTCTGCTCAGCCGCGACCCGCTACAGCCCGACCGACGGGTGCAGGTGGGCGCGCAGACCTCGCGTGGCATCGAGGCTTCGTTGAACTGGAACTTCGCGCCGCACTGGTCGCTCGATGCCAACGCGACGCTGCTGAAGGCCGAGTTCGAGGACTTCCTGGAAACCACGGGGACGCCGCCGGTGCTGGTCTCGCGCGACGGCAATGTGCCGCCGAATGTGGCCGAACGCCTGGCCAACGTGTGGTTGAGCTGGCAGTTCCTGCCCGACTGGACCCTGGCCGGCGGCGCGCGCTACGTCGGCAAGCGCTACGCCGACAACGCCAACACGCTGGAGCTGCCGGGCTACAGCACCACCGACCTGGCGTTGTCCTGGCAGGCCGCCCCGCGGACGCGGGTGACTGCACGCGTGTTCAATGTGTTCGACAAGGCGTACTACGCCACCGCGTACTACACCAGTACACAGTGGTTGTTGGGTGCGGACCGGCGCGTCGAATTCACTGTCGATCATCGCTTCTGAGGGCAAGGGCCATGTCGCTGCGTTCCACCGCCAAGCGCTGTACCTACCTGGTGCATCGCTGGCTGGGCATCGGCGGATGCCTGTTGATGTTGCTGTGGTTCGTCAGCGGCATGGTGATGCTGTTCATCGGCTATCCAAAGCTGACACCCGGCGAGCGCCTGGCGGCGTTGCCGGTGCTGGGTGATGCCGTCGATTGGCGAGGGCTGTCGGCGCTGCCATACGCTGTACAGGCCGAGCCGGAAGCCGTGGCGCTGACCACGCTGCGTGGCGAACCCACCTATGTGGTGCGCAGCGGCAGCAACGTCGGTGCGTGGTCGGCGCGGACAGGCCAGGCGCTGCTGCCGGTGTCGGCACAGCAAGCTGAAGCGTCGGCAGCGCAGTTTGCCGGCGGGCAGGCGTTTGTCGGCGCAATGCGTGTGGATGAAGATCGCTGGACGCACTCGCGCGCGCTGGATGCGCATCGGCCGCTGTACCGGGTTGAGGTGGGCGGCGCGCAACCAGGCGATGTGTACGTGTCCTCGCATACCGGCGAGGTGGTGCTGGATGCGCCGCATGTGCAGCAGCGCTGGAACTATGTGGGCGCGTGGTTGCACTGGCTGTATTTCCTGCGCATGCAATCGGTGGATCCGGTATGGACGTGGGGGGTGATCGTGCTGTCCGCGCTGTGCACCGTGGCGGCGGTCAGCGGCATCGTGGTCGGCCTGTGGCGCTGGCGTTTCCGCGGGCGCTACCGCTCCGGCGCGAAGACGCCGTATGTCGAACCCTGGATGCGCTGGCACCACCTGATCGGGCTGGTCGCTGCTGCCTTCGTGTTCACCTGGATCTTCAGCGGCTTGATGTCGATGAATCCGCTGGGCGTGTTCAGCAGTACCCGCGATGCGATCGATGCCACTCGCTATCGCGGTGACAGGGTGGCGGTGGATGGGACGCTGGCCGAACCGTCGGCGTTGCTGGCGGTGGCCGGCGACGCGCGTTTCCGGCCGGTGGAAATCCAGTGGCGTCGCATCGGCGGCGAACTGTTCGCGGTGTTGCTGGACGGGCAGGGCGATAGCCGCATCGTGTCCAATGTGGACGGGCGGCTACAGGTCGCGCGCCAGTTGCCTGTTGCGCGCCTGCAGCAGCAGGCAGGCCTGATGTCGGATGCGCCGCTGCAGGACTTCCGCGTCCTGCAGTCGCCTGATGCCTATTTCTATCCGCGCGCGCCTGAGGCCATGAACGGTGCGGCCGTGCGCCGCTTCCCGGTGGCGGTTGCGGATTTCGATGATGCCGAAGCGACGCGTGTCTACCTCGACCTGGGCACCGGCGACCCGCTGTTGACGATGGGGCACCGCGAGCGGCTGGGGCGCTGGCTGTTCTACTTCCTGCACAGTTGGGACCTGCCGGCGATGCTGCGGCAGGACATCGCGCGACTGGGTGTGTTGTTGCTGCTGAGCGTGGCGGGTGCTGCGTTGTGCACGACTGCCACGGTAATCGGCTATCGGCGGTTGCGGATGAAGTTGCGGCGTCTGCGGCGCTGATGCGTCGGGTCACACCCGCAGCCAGCGCGTGGACACCGCCACCAGCAACAGGGCCGTCGCCACGCCGATGAACGCGGCGACCAGGCCGAAGTGATTGGCGGCGAAGCCGATCAGCGCCGGGCCGGCGAGGATGCCGGCAAAGCCAAGCGTAGACACCGCCGTAATCGCCAGTGCACCCGGCATACGGGTCTGGTGGCCGGCCAGCGAGAACAGTGCCGGCGCGATGTTGGCGCAGCCCAGGCCCACCAGCACGTAGCCGAGCAGGGACGCCTGCCAGGGTGTAACCAGGGTCAGCACCAGCACGCCGCTGGCGGCGAGCAGGGCGCCGAACACGATCGCGCGCTGGCGACCGACGCGTGCCACCAGCACATCGCCGAACAGGCGCGCGACGGTCATGGTCAGGGTGAAGGTCACATAGCCGATGCCGGCAAGGCTGGCATCGACGCGGCGCACATCGCTGAGAAACACCGCACTCCAGTCCAGCATCGCGCCTTCGCCGAGGAAGGCGATGAACGCCAGAACGCCGATGAACAGCACCACGCCGTGCGGCATCGCCAGCATCGGCGTGTCATGCGGCATGCGCTCGCGGTGCCAGTACGTCGCCGACAACAGCATCACCAGCAGCATGGCGCCTACGCCGATCAGCACCGACGCCAACGGTGGCAGCTGTGCCGAGAGCAGCAGGGTCATCGTGGCCGCACCAAGGAACCCGCCGATGCTGAAGAAGGCATGGAAACCGGACATCATCACGCGCCGGGCTTCGCGCTCGACGATCACCGCCTGCACGTTCATCGTGCAGTCCATCGCCCCCACCGCGGCACCGAACACGAACAGCACCAGCCCCAGCAGCCAGGCGGTGTCGGCCAGCACCAGCCCTGGCACGCTGAGGCAGATCAGCAACGTGCTGGCCACCATCACCCGACGGCAGCCCAGGCGTGCGGCCAGCACGCCGGACAGCGGCATCGCCAGCAGCGAACCGGCACCGAGGCAGAGCAGCACCAGGCCCAGCGTGGCATCGTTGATGTCCGTGCGTGACTTGGCGAAGGGCACCAGCGTGGCCCACAACGCGGTGGCGAAGCCGGGAATGAAGAATGCAGCGCGGGTCGCGTGCTGTTCGGCACGCGCGCGGTTGGCAATAGGCATGGGAGGTTCGGTCAGGGCAGGGTGGGATGCACTGTGATGCCGGCGGCACGGAAGCGGGCGGCCAGTGCGGGAGGCGCCGACGTGGTCAGCACCAGATCGTCGATCTCGTCGAGGCTGGCGATCTGCCAGTTGCCGCGCGCGCCGAGCTTTTCAGTGGTGGCAGCGACGATGACGCGGCTGCTGCACGCCACCATCGCGCGTTTCAGCGTGGCTTCTTCCGAATCCATCGCCCACACGCCGGTGTCACCGTCCACCGCACACGGGCCCGGCAGGTACACATCGGCCCGCAGGCGCTGCACCTGGGCCAGCGCTTCGGCACCGACCGCGCCGCCACCGCTGGCCAGGCGGCCGCCGATCAGCTGCACGGCGGTGCCTTCATGCACGCTGGCGGCGGTGGCGATCTGCGGCGCGTTGGTGATCACCGTCAAGCCGAGAGCGGCCGGCAGCTGCTGGGCGATCGCCAGGTTGGTCGACCCGGCGTCGAGCAGTACCACCTGGCCGGGTTGCAGCAGTGCGCAGACACGGGCGGCCAGTTCGGCCTTGTCGCCGCGGTCGCGGGTCAGTCGTTCGCGCAGTGGGCGTTCCTGCGGCGGCGGCAGCACGGCGCCCCCGTAGACGCGCTGGCATAGCCCTTGCGCGGCCAGTTCGCGCAGGTCACGGCGGATCGAATCTTCGGAGACGGCATAGCGGCGCGCCAGCTCGGCGGCGACCACGCGACCCTGCTGGCGCAGTTCCTCGAGGATCTGCTGGGGGCGCTGGGCGGGGAGGGGGCTGGGATCGGAGCTCATGCTGAGAATCATGCACGACTGTGCATGAGCGTGCAATATCAGGCATTGCGTTCCGCGGCGCTGGCGGGGTTGGGAATACGGCGCCTGCCCGGCATCATGGCCGCGCTCCCTGGCATGGAATCCCTGATGTCCCCCACCGTTCACCGCAAGCTGCGCATAGGCGCGGACCAGTACACCGGCCAGAAGGTGGTCGACCAGCAGTTCCATGAGTGCGATTTTTCCGGCGCCGACCTGACCGCCACCGAGTTCATCAACTGCAGCTTCTACGACGCCGACAGCCGCGCCGGCTGCCGCTTCAACGGTGCCACGCTGAAGGAGGCCAGCTTCCGTGGCTGCGACATCAGCATGTGCCACTTCAACTTCATCAAGGCACTGGGCCTGGAGATCAGCGAATGCCGCGCGCAGGGCGCGGATTTCAGCAATGCCAGCTTCATGAACCAGATCACCACCCGCAGCGGGTTCTGCAGTGCCTTCATCAAGAAGTCGAACCTGCGCTACGCCAATTTCTCGCGGGTGACGCTGGAAAAGTGCGAGCTGTGGGAGAACCGCTGGGACGGCGCCAACGTGAGCGGTGCCAGTTTCGCCGGCTCGGACCTGTCCGGTGGCCAGTTCGAAGGCATCGACTGGAACAGCGCCAACTTCACCGACTGCGACCTGACCAACTCGGAGCTGGGTGAGCTGGACCTGCGCAGCACCAACCTGCGTGGCGCCACGCTGGATGTGCAGCAGGTGGCGCTGTTGATGCAACGCATTGGCATCACCGTGGTGCCGTAGGCATCAACCGGCGTAGGCCACCCAGCCCTTGAAAGTGAAGCCGGCGTAGAACAGTTCCACGTCGTCGAAGCCGGCCTCCTGCAGCAGCGCGACCTCCTGTTCGGGCGACAGCAACGGCAGCCGCTCGGCAATGGCTTCGATCGCGCGCTGTGCATCCAAGCGCGCAACGCCAGAGGCTTCTGCGAACGCCGCATAGCGCTGCAACCAGCGCAGCTTGCCGTCCGGATCCTGCGGCACGCTGTGGTGAGCGACCACCAGAGGGGCACCCGTGCGCAGTCGCTTGTGTAGTTCGCGCAGCGTATGCAGGCGTTGCGTGGCGTCGAGGAAGTGCAGGGTCAGCAGGCAGCTGGCGCCGTCGAACCGCACGTCCGGAGCATCGTCGATGTAGCCTTCCAGCAGTTCAACGCGTGCGTTCAACGGGCCCAGCGTCTGCTCGGCCAGCGCCAGCATCGGTGCGGCCGGGTCCACGCCCAGCAGCTGCCAGCCCGGTTGTGCCTCGGCAAAGGCTTTCAGCTCCAGGCCGCCACCGGCGCCCAGCACCAGCACGCGCCCCTGCTCGGGGACCCGTTCGGCCAGCAGCAGGCGACTCATCTGCTGCAGGGCGAGATAGCCCGGCACCTGGCGCAACGGGCCTTCGGCATAGCGGGCCACGGCCTGCGGATCGGAAAACGAGGACATGCGGGCATTCCTGCAACGGGGACTTACCACTGTACCGTGGCACGCAAGTGCCGGGGCCGCAGGGCACCGGCATCGCGTTCAGCGCAAGGCCTGCGCCAACACCTGCCAGATCCGCGGGTCCTGGCATTGCGAGACATTGAAGCGCAGGTAGTCGGCCGCGCGCTGCGACTGGCTGAAGGCGTTGCCCGGTGCCAGTACGATTCCCTCGCGCAGGCAGTGCCGCGCCAGGGCCGCGGCGTCGCGGCCATCGGGCAGCTGGCACCACAGGAACAGGCCGGCTTCGGGCAGCAGCCACGGGGTGATGCCCAGCGCGTGCAGTTTCCGCAGCGTATGCCGGCGTGCATCGGCCAGGCGCGAACGCACCGACTGCATGTGGCGACGATAACCACTGTCGGTCAGCGCGATGTGCATCAGCTGCATCGCCAGATGGCCGCCGCCGAAGCTGGTTGCCAGCTTCAGGTCGGTCAGCGCGTCGATCCAGTCGTGGCGCGCCGCGATATAGCCGCAGCGTGAGGCCGCCGACAGCGTCTTGGAAAAACTGCCGACGTGGATCACCCGCGACAGACCATCCAGCGCGGCAAGCCGGGGGGCGGGATGCAGCTCGAAGTCGGCGAAGATGTCGTCCTCGACGATGACCAGTTCGCTGTGCTCGGCCAGGCCCAGCAGGCGGTGAGCGGTGCTGGCGGAAAGCACGGCGCCGGTCGGGTTGTGCAGGCCCGAATTGGTGATGTACAGCCGCGGCGAATGTGCCTGCAGCGCTTGCGCAAACGCATCAAGGTCCGGCCCGGTGTGGGTGTACGGCACACCTACGGCCTGCACCTGATGTGCCTTCAGCAGCGCGTGGTAGTTGAAGTAGCTGGGGTCATCCACCAGCACGCAGTCGCCGGGCTTGAGCAGGAAGCGGCAGATCAGGTCGACCGCGTGCGTGCCCGATTCGGTCAGCAGGATCTGTTCCATCGGCGCGTCGATGCCCAGTGCAGCAGCACGCCGCTGCAGCAACTGGCGCAATGCGGGCAGACCGAGCGGGCCGGCGTAGTCGACCAGCTGCGATGCATCGACACGTGCCAGCCGGCGCAGGCCACGGCGCATGCCGTCCTGGTACAGCCAGTCGCTGGGCATCCAGCCGCAGCCCGGCTTGAGGTGGCCCGCGGGCGTTTCCAGCGATTGCCTCGATACCCACAGCGGGTCCACCACGCGATCCAGCCGCGGCTCCATCGCGGCCAGCGCCAGCGGTGCGGCCGGGCCACTGACGTAGAAGCCCGAACCCGCGCGCGCGCTGATCACGCCTTCCGCCGCCAGGCGCTCGTAGGCCTCGACCACGGTGGAAACCGATACGCCCATAGCCGCCGCCTGCGCGCGCACCGACGGCAGGCGGGAACCGGGGCCATCCACGCGCGCGCTGATGCGGGTGCGGACGGTCTGGATGACTGATTCGATGCGGGTGAGCGGACGCGACATGGCGGGACTGTAGTGGAAGTGTGGGCAGTACAGTTACTTGCGACTGTACTGGATTGTAGCTGGGGCGCACCCGGCGATGGATGTTCCCATGCAGGTTCCGCCGGGCGATGCCCGGCATGACAGGAATACAGGCGTGGAACGGTCAGCGAGCGGTTGGATCAATGGCTTCATCGGTGTGGTGATCTTCGCCGGCTCGTTACCGGCCACCCGCCTGGCGGTGCTTGAACTGGACGCCGGATTCGTCACCGCCGCACGCGCCACCATCGCCGCAGTGCTTGGCCTTGGCCTGTTGCTGCTGTTGCGCCAGCCCTGGCCGCGGCGCAGTGACCTGCCGGGGCTGGTGGTAGTCAGCCTCGGCGTGGTGGTCGGTTTTCCGCTGCTGACCGCGTTGGCGCTGCGCCATGCGTCATCGGCGCACACCATTGTGTTCGTCGGCCTGCTGCCACTGAGCACCGCACTTTTCGGGGTGTTGCGCGGTGGCGAGCGGCCGCGCCCGGCGTTCTGGCTGTTCTCGCTGCTGGGCAGCGCCTGCGTGGTCGGCTACGCAATGCGCAATGGCATCGAGGCCTCGCTGCAGGGCGACCTGCTGATGCTGGCCGCGATCCTTGCCTGCGGGCTTGGCTATGCCGAAGGCGGCCGGCTGGCCCGCCATCTCGGCGGCTGGCAGGTGATCAGCTGGGCACTGCTGCTGGCGTTGCCGGTGATGCTGCCGCTGAGCGTGGTGATGCGCCCGGCGTCGTTCGCCGCGGTGGGCGCGCCTGCGTGGTGGGCACTGGGCTACGTGGCGGTGTTCAGCATGCTGGTCGGCTTCCTGTTCTGGTACCGCGGGCTGGCCCAGGGCGGTATCGCGGCGGTCGGCCAGCTGCAGCTGCTGCAACCGTTCTTCGGACTGGCCCTGGCGGCGCTGCTGCTGCACGAAGCGGTCAGCGCCGGCATGGTGCTGGTGACGCTGGGCGCGGTGGTCTGCGTGGCCGGCGCGCGCCGCTTCAGCCGCTAGAAAAAGGGGACGGAGGGGATTAAGTCGCTATTGCCCCTTGTGCGCGGAAAGCGACTTAATCCCCTCCGTCCCCTTTTCTGGTGATAGCGCGGGCGTATCGTGGGCTGTGGTCAACGGTATTGGCCGGTGCCCCCGCCCGTGGTTGAAGCTGTGCGCATGCAACCTGTTTCCCGGATTTCCTTTGAAGGCCAGGTGGGGCTGGTGACCGGTGCCGCCGGTGGACTGGGCCTGGCCTACAGTCGCCTGCTGGCCGAGCGTGGTGCGCACGTGGTGATGCACGACGTCGGTGCCGGCACCGATGGGCGTGGCACCGATCCGCTGCGCATCCAGCACAGTGCCGAAGCGCTGCAGGCGCGAGGGCTGGCGGTGCAGGCTGTCAGTGATCCCATCGATCATCGTGCCGGTTGCCACGCGCTGGTGCAGGATCTGCTGCAGCAGCATGGCCGCATCGATTTCCTGATCCACAACGCTGGCTGGGTGGAGTACCAGGCGTTGGAAGCCATCGAAGACGATGCGCTGGAGCGGATGCTGTGCCTGGCCGCGAAGACACCCCTGTGGCTGGCACAGGCAGCGTGGCCGGCAATGCGCGCGGCGGGTGGTGGCCGCATCGTCATCACCACCTCCGATCGCGCGCTGTATCCGCAGTACGCACAGCGCGGTCTTTCCGCCTATGCGATGGGCAAGCTGGCCGCGCTCGGCCTGGTCAATGTGCTGGCACTGGAAGGTGCCGGGCACGGCATCGTGGTCAATGCGGTTTCGCCAGTGGCCAAGACGCGGATGTGGGGCATCGACGGCGAGCCGGACGAACTGCATCCGGAGGCAGTCGCGCAGGGCGTGGCCTTTCTGGCATCGACGCGCTGCCAGGACGGCGGGTGGGTGCTGCGTGCAAGCAACGGCCAGTTCCATGCGCTGCGGCTGCAGGAAGCGGAACATGTCGCATATCCGCGTGATCTGCGTGCGGTCAGCGCAGACAGCATCGAGTCGGTGGCCCTGCAGTGGCCGGCCATCGCCCGCGCCAGTGTGGATGCGCGCAGCTGAGGGCGTACCCTAGCCGGGTTCCCACCACCTGCATCGAGATGATCGACCTGCGCCTGCTCCGCCAGTTCGTGGCCGTGGCCGAAGAACTGCACTTCCACCGCGCCGCCGCCCGGCTGCACATGTCGCAGCCACCGCTGACGGCGGCAATACGGCGGCTGGAAGACGAACTGGGCAGTGAGCTGATCGTGCGTGGCAACCGTACCCTGGGCCTGACCGTCGCCGGGCAGACCTTGCTGGTGGAAGCGCGTGCGACGCTGCAGCAGGCCGAACAGGCGCTGCAGCGCACCCGTGAAGCCGCCGCAGGGCAGAGTGGCAGCCTGCAGGTGGGCTATGTCGGCAGCGCCCTGTACGGTCGGCTTCCTGGTTTGATCCGCCGCTTCCGCCAGCAGTATCCGCAGGTGCGGCTGCATCTGCAGGAGGCGACCTCACGCCAGCAGCAGCTGTGGCTGCGTGAGCAGCGCATCGATGTCGGCGTGTTGATTCCACCGATTCCTGCCGCCGAACTACAGTTGCACGACTTCGATCACGACCATCTGGCGATTGCGCTGCCGCGAGCGCATGCGCTGGCCGCGTTGCCCGAAGTGAGCGTGGCGATGCTGGCCGATGAACCCTTCGTGTCGTGGCCAGCGGGCGAGGGCATCGGCTTCCACGCACAGGTGCTGGGCCTGTGCACCGCGGCCGGATTCACTCCGCGCGTGGTGCAGGAGGCGCAGGGCATGCATGCAGTGCTGTCGCTGGTGGCAGTGGATGCGGGCGTGGCCATCGTGCCGGCCAGCATGAGCAGTTTCCGCCCGGAGGAGATCGTCTACCGGACGGTGGCCGGCGATGCAGCGCGCTTCGCCCTGCAGCTGTGCGTGCGCCCGGAGCAACCTTCGCCGGTGCTGTGCAATTTCCTGGACGCCGCGAACGCGAGCTGATCCTTCCGGCCGCCTATGCGTGTTCGCCCTGAAACAGATGCGCCACGGCGTAGTCGATGAATACCCGCAGGCGCGCGCTGGGGTGGCGCCCACCCGGCCATAGCAGCGAGAACTGCCCCTGGTGCGTGGGTAGCGCAGGCAGCACCCGTTGCAGTCGGCCGTCGGCCAGCGCGTCAGCGGCAAGGAAGTCCGGCATCCAGGCCAGGCCCATGCGCCCGATGGCGGCGGCCAGCAGCGCTTCCATGTTGTTGCAGGTCATCGCCGTCGGCAGGCCCGCTCCGGCATCGCCTTCAACGCCCGGCAGCTGCCACGGATGCAGCTTCCCGGTGGTAGGGTAGCGGAAGCGCAGCGCGGTATGCATGCGCAGGTCGCTCACATTACTGGGCGTGCCGTGCGCGTGCAGATAGCCGGGGGCCGCACAGAGCATGAAACGAAACCCGCCCAGCCGCCGTGCGGTCAGGCTGGAGTCGGCCAGCTCACCGCTGCGTATCACCGCGTCGAGGCCTTCGCTGACCACATCGACAATGCGGTCATTGAAATCCAGTTCCAGCTGCACCTGCGGATAACGCTGCTGAAAACCAGGCAGCACCGGCAGCAGGAAGCGATAGCCGATGGTCGGCAGTCCGATGCGCAGCAGCCCACTGGGCGCGTGCTGTCGCTGCGCCAGGTCCGCCTGCGCTTCGGAAAGCTCGTCCAGGGCACGCCGGCAGCGTTGCAGGAGCAGATCGCCCTCATCGGTGAGGTGTACGCGGCGGGTGGTGCGATGGAACAGGCGCGTACCCAGGTCCTGCTCGAGGCGGGCGATGCGCTTGCCCACCGCCGACGCGGACAGGCCGAGAACGCGGGCGGCACCGACGATGCTGCCTGCCTCCGCAGTGCGGACGAAGGCGAGCAGGGCAGAGATGGAGTCCATGCCGGCATGATTACGGAACATTAGGCCGCAATCAACGTCCATCGAGCCAGTTTTTCATCAATAACGGCCTGTCCATCATCAATGCCCCTGATGGATGGAGGCCCGCATGGCCCCGGTTTCGATGCTCCCCTTGCCTGTCCGTGCGCAGCAGCGCTGGACGCTGCTTGCCGTCTGCCTGGCCGCGCTGGCGTTGCCGTTGTCCTTCTCGGCCGGCGCGGTCGCGGTGCCGGTGCTGGCCCGTTCCGCGGCGGCCTCACCCACTGCGCTGGCCTGGGTGACCAATGCGTTCATGCTCACCTTCGGCAGCCTATTGCTCGCCGCCGGCGGCCTGGCCGACCGCTATGGCCGGCGGCGGCTGTTCCTGCTGGGTACGGCGGGCTTCAGCGCCGCCACAGCCGTGGTCTGCCTTGCGCCCACGCTGCTGTGGCTGGATCTGGCGCGCGGGCTGCAGGGCGTTGCCGCCGCAGCAGCGCTGGCGTCCGGCACCGCTGCATTGGCGCAGGCCTGGCAGGGACCGGCACGTGCCCGCGTCTTCGCTCTGCTGGGCACGACATTCGGTGCAGGGTTGGCACTGGGGCCGCTGCTTGCCGGCCTTCTGCTGCAGGCACTGGGGTGGCGCAGCGTGTTCGCCGCCGGGGGGGTGCTGGCGTTGGCGGCCTTCGTGCTGGGCGCGCGCGTGTTGCCTGAAAGCCACGGCGAGCGCGGACACCTGGACCTCGGCGGCATGCTCGGCTTCAGCCTGATGCTGGCGGCGCTGACCCTGGCCCTCCTGTGGCTGGGCGAATTCGGGCTGCATGCCCTGCGCGTGCAGCTGGCGCTGCTGGCGACGCTGCTGTTGGGCGGGGTGTTCGTCTGCATCGAACGGGTGCACCACTCACCGCTGCTGGACCTCTCATTGTTCTCGCAGCCGGCGTTCCTCGGTGTCCAGCTGCTGCCGGTGGCCACCTGCTTCGGCTACGTGGTGCTGCTGGTGGTACTGCCGCTGCAGTTGCTGGGCGTGCATGGGCAAAGCGCGACCGCGGTCGGATTGCAGATGCTGGCCCTGTCCGCGCCGATGCTGGTACTGCCGATGCTGGCCGCGCGCTGGGCCGAGCGTATCGGAAGTGCGCGGTTGTGCACGCTGGGCCTGCTGGTCTGCGCCACCGGCCTGTACCTGCTGTCGCGCCACGCGTCGCACCCGTCGCCCTCGCAGTGGGTGCCGTTGCTGATGCTGATCGGTGCCGGAACGGCCTTGCCGTGGGGCCTGATGGATGGGCTGTCGGTCAGCGTGGTGCCGGTGCAGCGTGCGGGGATGGCCGCCGGCATCTTCGGAACGGTGCGCGTAGCCGGCGAAGGCATCGCATTGGCCGCAGTGACCGCGTTGCTTGCGCTGCTGATCGGCCAGCGGCTGCAGGGCGCGTCACCCGCGTCGCTGGCCAGGGCCGGGGCGTATCTGGCGACCGGTGCGCATGCACAGGCGCAGGCGCTGCTTCCGGCGATGCGCGGCGCACACCTGCAGCAGGCCAGTGCCGAAGCGCTGGCGATACTGCTGCGGATGCTGGCGCTGCTGACCGCCGCCTGTGCCGCGCTGCTGCACGTACTGCTGCGGCGGCCAGCGTTGGCCGTGATCAGAACCGATAGGTGATGGTGCCGGTGACCACCCGCGGGTAGCCGGCGAAGCAGTCACCGAAGGTGCGGCACGGTGCGTAATAGCGCTTGTCGGTGAGGTTGGTGATGTTCAGCGCCATCGTCCAGTCGGTCACCTGCACTTCCACCAGGGCATCGGCCAGCGTGTAGCTGGGAGTGATGATGCGCCCGCCATTGCCCAGCGACACGGTATTGCCGACATGGCGCACGCCCAGGCCCAGGCGCAGGCGTGCGCCATCTTCCAGCGGGAAACCCTTCGAGACCCAGGCCGAGGCCAGGTCCTGCGGGGTGTCGTTGAGGCGTTGGCCCACTTCCAGCGCGAAGTTGCTGCGGCTGACTTCGGCCTCGTTGCGCGCAACGGCGGCGGTGATCGTCAGCTCGTTGGCGAACTGGAACTGGCCCTCCAGCTCCACACCCCTGGAGCGGATCTGCCCGGTCTGCACCACGTTCAGCACGTTGTCCGGGTCGTTGGTCTGCCGGTTGGTTTCGGTGATGCGGTACGCGGCCATCGTCAGCAGCAGGTTGCGCGCGGGTTGCCACTTGATGCCGGCCTCGGTCTGGCGGCCGCGCATCGGCTTGAAGGCCTGGCCGAACAGGTCCTGGCCGGCAACGGGCAGGAACGATTCGCTGTAGCTCAGGTAGGGCGATACCCCGGCGCCCAGTTCGCCGATCAGGCCGGCGCGATAGGTGGTGGCGTTGTCGGTCTGGCTGGGCTGGCCGTCGGTCTTCGAGCGTGCATGGTCGCGTCGTGCGCCCAGCACCAGTGAAACGCGGTCGGCCCAGCGGATCTGATCCTGCAGGTAGAGGCCGAGCTGGGTGGAGGTCTGGTCCGGCTGGCGCTCCCAGCCACGCACCGTCGGTGCCACCGACACCGGGGCGTAGATGTCGATCGGCGTGCCGGTGGCATCCAGGCGCTGCAGCTGCTCCCGGTACTGGCTGTAGTCGACGCCGGCCAGCAGCAGGTGCTGGAAGGCACCCGTGGCGAAGTCGAACTGCAGGGCGTTGTCGGCACTGAAGATCTGCACGTCGGGGCGGGTGCCGTAGGCGGTGCGGTTGACCACGCGACGTCCGGCATCGATGAAGGGATCGGCCGGGTTGCTGTAGCTGTCCACGTACATCTGCTGCAACGTGGTCTTGCCGTCGATGTAGCGCACGGCCGAGCGCAGGCTGAGCACGTCGTTGAAGCGGTGGTCGAACAGTGCGGTGAGGCTGTAGACGCGGGAGTCGATGCGGTCGAAGTCAGGGTCGCCGATGAACGTGGAGGGATCGAGGCGGCGCCCGGGGGGGGCCAGCAGCGTCGCTGCCAACGGCAGGAACTGCTGGCTGGAGCCGGTCCTGTCGTGCTGGTAGCTGGCCAGCAGGCTGAAGGTGCTGCGTTCGCCGCGCCAGCTGATCGAAGGCGCAAGGTAGACACGGTCGTCCTTGAGCGTATCGGTCTGCATGTTCGACTCACGCACCAGGCCGACGAAGCGCCCGGCAACCGTGCCGGCATCGTTCAACGCACCGCCGATGTCGCCCTGAAGCTGCCTGCGGTCGAAGCTGCCAAGCTGCACGCCTACCTCGCCCGCCACGTTGCCGAACGTCGGGCGCTTGCTCATCGCATTGATGATGCCGCCGGTGGCGCCTGCGCCGTACAGCACCGACGAAGGACCGCGCAGCACTTCCACACGCTCCAGGCCATAGATTTCCGGCCGCGCCAACGGACTGAACCCGTAACTGCGGCGGAGGCCATCCTGGTACTGCACCGGATCCAGGCCGCGTACCGAGGTGGCATCGTTGCGGGTATCCAGGCCCCACGCGTCGGCGGTGACGCCGGCGCTGTAGCGCAGCACTTCCTGCAGGTTGTGCGCGCCGCGATCGGTGAACAGCTGCTGGGTGACCACGCTGATCGCCTGTGGCGTCTGGGTCAGGGCGGTGTCGGTCTTGGTCGCGGTACTGGCACGCTCGGCCACCACGCTGACGCGGTCCAGGGTGCGGGGAGTCGGCGCGTCGTCGGCCAGTGCGGCGTGTGCAACGAGGCTGCCGGGCAGGGCGAGGGCAAGCGAGAGCAGCGTGCGGCGGGCGGGCATGGCGGTCGGTCCACGGAAGATCGCCGCGGATTATCGGGATTGCACTCCGTTGTTGCAAATGATTCTCAATGTCTTGTCATCGTCGAGACTTCGCCGCCTCACGCCCCCTATGCCGGCCAGCGCCTAGTCTCGGTTGTCCCCGTCCCCCACGGAGACCCGCCATGTGGCTGCTCGACCATCTCTGGCCTGGCCGCAGGCCCCTTCCTCCCCCGGTCGCTGCCGAGCCGCAGGCTGCGCCCCGCCGGCCTTGGCTGAAACGCCCCGCACGCGCCGGTCGCAGTGGCATGGCACCCTGGCAGAAAGTGGCGGCACCGCTGCGACGCACGCGGCACTAGGCGATGCGGTCGGCCGGGTGATTGACGCCATCGTTGACCGGAATCACGCCCAGCGCGAACGGATCGATGCCCTCCAGGCAGGCCACGTTGTAGCCGTACTGCTCGGGATTGGAACGACGCCGGTGGTGGGTGTAGATGCCGCACACACCGCAGAAGTAATGCTCGGCCACATGCGTGTTGAACTGGTACAGCCGCAGGTGGTTCTGCCCGCGCACCACCTGCAGGCCCGCACGGGTCACGCTGGCGGCGATGGCGCCACGGCGCCGGCACATCGAGCAGTCACAGCGGCGTGGGTCGACGATGCCGTCCGGCAGATCCAGCAGCAGTTCGACCGTGCCGCAGTGGCAGGTTGCGCGGTGCCGGGGTTGGACCGGAACGCCGGCCACGGATGTGATGCCCATCATTGCTCCTGTGAGGTGAACCTGGCTTCGGGCGCCGCCGACGACGGTGCGCCGGCCTGGCTGAACGGGCCGTAGATGCCACGCTGAACCGGCTTGTGGCTAACTATGCGGCTTGAACACCGCCCCAGGATGCCAGTGAACACCGCAGGACGTTGGATGACAGGAAGTGCCATGGCGCTGGCGGCGCTGTGGGTGACCGGGCTGCTGGCCTACCAGCTGCCGGGGCCGGGTGCGCTGGCCACGACGGTGGCCGTGCTGTGGCTGCTGGTTGCGCTGTGGGCATCGTGGCGGGTCGCACGCGGCCGAGGCAACCGCCGGCTGGGCCTGGCGTTCGGCGCGGCACTGGCGCTGGCCGCGCTGTGGTGGCTGCTGCTGACGCCGCGCCAGGACCGCGTGTGGGCCGATGACGTGGCCCAGCGCCTGCATGTGGTTTCCTTCGACGGGCGTCGCGTGGTGCTCGACAACGTGCGTGATTTCACCTGGCGCAGTGAAACCGACTATGACGCGCGCTGGGTGCGCCGCGAGTACGACCTGGACCAGCTGCGTTCGGCCGATCTGGTGCTGTCGTACTGGATGGGCCCGGCAATCGCCCACACGCTGATCTCGTTCGGCTTCGACGATGGCCGCCACGTGGTGTTCTCGCTGGAGATCCGCAAGGAACGGGGTGAATCGTTCTCGGCGCTGGGCGGCTTCTTCCGCAAGTTCGAGATGACCCTGGTGGCCTCCGAGGAGACCGACATCATCCGCACCCGCACCAATGCGCGGGGCGAGGATGTCTACCTGTACCGCCTGCACGGCATGGACCGCACGCAGCTGAAGGAACTGTTCGCCGCCTACATCGAGCAGGCGCGCGAACTGGATGCGAAGCCGGGCTTCTACAACACGCTGACCAGCAACTGCACCACCATCGTCTTCGACCTGGCCCGCCACATCGCACCGCGCCTGCCGCTGGATTATCGCCTGCTGCTGTCGGGCTATCTGGCCGAGTACGCGCAGGAGGTCGGCGCGCTCACCCCGGGCGTGCCGTACGCCGAGCTGCATGACAAGGGCCGCATCACCCAGCGTGCGCTGGACCTGGGTGACGGCGCGCAATTCTCCACCGTAATCCGCCAGGGCGTGCCCGGCACCGAGCAGGATCCGCAGTAATGACCCAACGCCCCCCGACCCGCTGGCAGCGCCTGCTGCCGGTGTTGTTCGCCGCCTTCCTGCTGCTGGGCAGCAGCGGCTGCGCGATGGTTACCGTCAAGCAGGTCACGTCCAGTGATTCGCTGGTCAACAAGCGCGCCGACGTGCTCAACACCGGCAAGCTCAGCCCGGCCGCGCGCGAGACGCTCAGCGCGGCAGGCCTGGACGAATCGCAGTGCGAAAAGGACTTCCTGGTCTGCCGCAGCACGCTGCTGATGACCGATGACCTCAACGTCGAACAGCGGCTGTCGGCGCTGTCCGAACTGTGGGTGAAGGCGGCACTGGCGCTGACCCCGAAGAAGACTGCGGCCGGCGATCCGCCGATGAGCGATGCCGCGCTGGACGCCTGGCTGGAAGCGGCGCGTTACGCCTATGCGTACCTGTTCTACAGCGGCCGTTCGCCGTCTGACCGCGCCTTCGAGGACCGGCAGACGCAGGTGCGCGACTACTACAACTACGCAGCCGAGAAGGCGGCGGTGGTGCTGTTCGTGCGCGCGCGTGCGTCTGCGCTGGCCGGTGAGGACTACACGAAGCCGATCTCGGTCGGCAGCTGGTCACTGGCCTCCAACTACCAGCAGCTGGCCCTGAAGAGCATTCCCGCGCAGCTGGTGCCGGCCGGAACGGTCAGCTTCGTCGGCCTGCGCAGCACCTATCGCCGCGATGGCTTCGGTGCCGAACTGGTGATGGTGATGGACCCGCCGAAGCTGGTCGCGCCGGTGATCGCGCCGGATGGCCCGAAGGCCGAGACGACGCAGGACGACGAAGACGATGCGCACCGTGGCCGCCGCCATCGCCATGACGATTCGGTGCCCGAGTTCAGCGAAATGTCCTCGATCAACGTCACCGCGCTGCTGCGCTTCGAGGGCAGCAGCCTGGACGACGTGATGCGCACGCGCCGGGTCGAGCTGGATGCCTACTCGCCGGAAGCCACCGAGCGCATCAGCCTGCACGGCGAGCAGGTGCCGTTGGCCGGTAATTTCACTGCCGCCTATGGCCTGTGGCTGGCGCAGAGCGGCTTTGCCCGGCAGTCGCTACGCACCCTGTTCGGCATGAGCGAGGGCATCGGTGAGCCGCACATCTACCTGATGCAGCCGTGGGACCCGAACCGCCGCATCATCTTCATGCTGCATGGCCTGGCCAGCAGCCCGGAGGCCTGGGTGAACCTGGCCAACGAGATCATGGGCGACCCCGAGCTGCGCCAGCAGTTCCAGGTGTGGCAGGTCTATTACCCGACCAATGCGCCGATCGCGCTGAACCGCTATGAGATCGCCAATGCGTTCAATGACACGCTGAAGCACTTCGACCCCGATGGCAGCACGCGGGCATCGAAGGACATGGTCTACATCGGGCACAGCATGGGCGGCGTGCTGGCCCGCCTGCTGGTCAGTGATTCCGGCGATGTGCTGTGGAATGACCTGCTGGCCAACTACGACCTGAAGGGCGAGCGCCTGAAGCGCGTGCAGGCCAAGCTGGGGCCGCTGCTGCACTTCAAGGCGCAGCCGAACGTGGAGCGTGCGATCTTCATCGCCGCACCGCACCAGGGCACCGATATCGCCGGCAACAAGGTCGGGCGCCTGATCGGCCGGCTGGTGCGCCTGCCGCTGACGATTCTCGGCAAGTTCGAGGATGTGTTCATGGCGCTGGCACAGGCCGAGCAGCAGGTCGACGGCACCGCCAAGCCGAAGATTCCCAACAGCATCGACAACCTCAAGGCCAGCGATCCATTCGTGAAGGCGGCCGCGCAGCTGCCGATCGAGACCGGCTTGAAGTACCACTCGATCATCGCCCAGCGCAAACCGGAACTGCCGGTGGAGAAGTCCGATGACGGGCTGGTGCCGTACTGGAGCGCACACCTGCCGGGCGCACTGTCGGAGAAGGTGATCATCTCCGGCCACAGCGTGCAGGAGACCCCGCAGGCGGTGCTGGAAGTACGGCGCATCCTGCACCGGGACATCGACGACGTGGGCACCGGTAGCCGGTAGTGCCGGCTGCTGGCCGGCATCACCACGGTATTCCTGTTTGCGTGAAAGCTGCGGGCCAGCGGCCGGCACTACCGAGCGCTGCCGCCCTACACCCGCCGTGCGATCACCGTCGCCAGCACCGCCAGGCCGCAGGTGATCGCCAGGCACAGCACATAACCGGTGTGCGGCGCGGTTTCCACGAACAGCGCGAACAGTGCACCGGACACCGCCAGCGCGGTGGTCACCGACAACGCCTCGCTCAGCTGCAGGGCCGACGTGTTGGCGCCCTGCTCATGCGGCGCCGACAGCGAAAGCGTCAGCACCGACAGGCTGGCGTAGATCATGCCCATGCCGAAGCCGGTCACCGCCCAGCCGACCAGCGCCACCGGCAGTGGCACGGGGTTGAACAGCACCGCCAGCGTGGCGACGATGCCGACCGTCATCATCGCCGTGCCCACGCGCAGCAGCTGCTGGCGTGACCAGCCGCGCTGCTGGTGGCCCTGCAGCCAAGAGCCGGCAAACCAGCCCAGCGCGCCGAGGCTGAGCACCGCACCGGCCCAGCTCGGCGAGAGCCCGCGCTCGCGTTGCAGCAGCAGCGGCAGATAGGCCTCGCAGGCAAAGAAGGCCGCAGCGGCGACGCCACGCAGCGCGATCACACTGGGCAGGCCACGGCGCAGCACCAGCGTTCCGGTCGGAAGCAGGCGGTGCACGCAGAACAGCAGCGCCAGCATCGCAGCGCCGATGCAGAGCAGCGCCGGCAGGCCCTGCTGCTGGCCGCCGAAGTACAACAGCAGCGCAGCCAGCGAGGCCCCGCTGGCCCAGCGCACCACATTGCCGCGTCCATCGTCGCTGTCGCCGACCGAGGTAGGCTGCATGCGCGCCAGTGCCGGGCGCAGCAGCAGGGCAGCGGGAACCGCCAGCAGCGGCACCGCCAGGAACACCCAACGCCAGCCCAGATGCTGCACGATCAGGCCGCTCAACGCCGGGCCGATCATCGACGGCACCACCCAACCTGCGGAGAAGGCCGCAAACACTTTCGGCCGAAGGTGCTCGGGGTAGCTGCGGCCGACGATCACATACAGCGAAACCGAAATCGCGCCTGCACCCAGCCCCTGCAGCAGGCGCCCGGCGACCAGCATGCCCATGCGCATTGCAAAGCCGGCCAGCAGCAGGCCCAGTACGAAACAGGCCAGGCCGTACCATAGCGGTCGCGCCGGACCGTGGCGATCGGCCCAGCGCCCGGCCAGGGTCATGCCGATCACACTGGTGGCGAGGGTGCCGCCGAACGCCAGCGCATACAGGCGCAGGCCATCGAGCGCTTCGGCCACGGTGGGCATCGCGGCGGCCACGGCCAGTGCTTCGAAGGCGTGCAGCGCGACCAGCGCGACCATGCCGATGGTGGTGGCGCGGTAGCGGGCGGACAGGATCGAAGTATCGGCCGGCACAGGGGTATCGGCGGGGGAGAGCATGCTAGTCATACAGATGGGCTGCGGGCCGCGCTTGTCAACCGGCGGCGAAGATAGCAGCATGACACCTCAACCATAGTTGAGGTCAAGTGATGGCGTCCCAGGAACTGAGCGTTGGCGAAGTCTCCCAGCGCAGTGGCGTAGCGGTTTCCGCGCTGCACTTCTACGAGCGCAAGGGGCTGATCAGCAGCCTGCGCACCTCCGGCAACCAGCGCCGCTACAGCCGTGACGTGCTGCGCCGGCTGGCGGTGATCCGCGTGGCACAGCGCGTGGGCATGCCACTGGAAGCGGTGGGCCGTGCCTTCGAGAGCCTGCCCGAGGGGCGTGCGCCGACCAAGGCCGACTGGGCCAAGCTGTCCGCGCGCTGGCGCACCGAGCTGGAAGCGCGCATCCACATGCTGCAGCTGCTGCGCGATGAACTGACCGGCTGCATCGGCTGCGGCTGCCTGTCGCTGAAGCGCTGCCGCCTGGCCAACCCGGAAGACATCCTCGGCGAACGCGGCGACGGCCCGATGCGCTGGGAATGAAAAACGGAACGGAGTAGGTGCCGACCTTGGTCGGCACGCGTGTTACCAGACGGTGATCGTTTCGCCACTCTGGATGCCTTCCACCGCGCGCTGGAAGGCCAGCGCCGCGCGCTGTGAGCTCACCGCTTCGAAGCCGGGGAAGTAGGGGCCATAGGCCGCCATCGATTCGATCAGTACGTTCGGGCTGACCACGTTGATGCGCAGGCCGCGCGGCAGCAGCTCCAGCGCCGCCGCGCGCACGAAGCCTTCCAGCGCGGCGTTCACCGAGGTGGCGTTGGCACCATCGCGGATCGGCTGGGCGCTGACGATGCCGCTGGTCAGGGTGATCGAACCACCGGCGTTCAGATGGTGCTGCGCGGCCAGGGCCAACCGCACCTGGCCCAGCAGCTTGTCCTGCAGGCCGATGTTGAACTGCTCGGGTGTCATCTCCTGCAGTGGGCCGAAGTGCAGCTTGCCGGCGGTGGAGATCACCGCATCGACCGGGCCGGTGCGGGCGAACAGTTCGGCAACGCTGGCGTCGTCGGTCAGGTCGACCCGCAGTTCGCCGCTGTGGCGGCCGGCGGCGAGGATCTGGTGCTGCTGGCCGAGCTGGCGGGCGACCGCCTGGCCGAGGGTGCCGCTGGCACCGACGAGGAGGATCTTCATGGCCGTTCCTTGCGAGTGGGCGAATGAGCGCAGTCTGCGCGCTCACGGCACGGTTAAGTAAGTGGCGTATGCTTCGCAGATTCCTAACCTGGGGTTAGTAATGGATACGCTTCGCTGCATGCAGGCCTTCGTCGCCGTGGCCGAGCGCGGCAGCTTTGCCGGCGCCGCTGAACAGTTGCAGGTATCGGCGGTGATGGTCGGCAAGTACGTCCAGCAGCTGGAGGTGCACCTGGGCACTGCGCTGCTGCAACGGAACACCCGCCGCCAGCGCCTGACCGAAGCCGGCAGCGCCTACCTGGCCGGGTGCCGGCAGGTGCTGGAACAGGTGCAGCAGGCCGAAGCCGATGTGGCCGGCCTGCAGGTGCAGCCGCGTGGCCTGCTGCGGGTCAGCGCGCCGAGCACCTGGGGCAGCTGCGTGCTGGCCCCGCAACTGGCTGCCCTGCTGCGGGCACAGCCGCAGTTGAACATCGAGCTGGACCTGAGCAACCGCCGCGTGGACCTGATCGAGGATGGATTCGACGTGGCGATCCGGGTCGGGCCGCTGCCGTCGCAGGAGGTGGTGGCACGGCCGTTGCCGCCGTATGCGATGAGCCTGTGCGCGGCGCCGTCGTACCTGCGCCGGCGCGGCACGCCGCGTACGCCGGCGGATCTGCAAGGGCATGACTGCCTGAGCCATCTGGCCTGGCGTGGTGGCCATGGCTGGCAGCTGGCCAACGGCGAACAGGTGGATTGGGAAGCGCGGTTGACCTGCAATGATGGCGTTGCACTGCGCGAAGCCGCAGTGGCCGGCGCGGGGCTGGTGCTGCAGCCGACGGCACTGCTGGCGGGTGAAATCGCGGCAGGGCGGTTGAAGCCGCTGCTGCGCGACTATCTGCCCGAACCGCGGCCGATGCACCTGATCTACCTGCCCGACCGTCGGCCGCGCCCGCGGTTGCAGTGCTTCGTCGATTTCGTCATGGCCACATTGGGGCGATGATGACGGTGGGTGCCGACCGTTGGTCGGCACACATCGAGATCAATCATTCGCCGCAGACAATTCCTGCCCGCGCACCTGCGCGGCGCGCAGCGCCTTGTCCACCAGGGCCTCAAATCCACCAGCCTGGAAGCTCTCGATCGCCGCCTGGGTGGTGCCGTTCGGCGAAGTCACGCGGCGGCGCAGTTCGGCCGGGCTTTCGCCGGCTTCATCCAGCATGCGCGATGCGCCCAGCAGGGTCTGCACCACCAGCGCACGCGCGGCATCGGCCGGCAGGCCTTGCGCGATGCCGGCCGCTTCCATCGCTTCGGCCAGCAGGAACACATAGGCCGGCCCGCTGCCTGAAACGGCGGTGACCGAATCCATCAGCGTTTCGCTGTCGATCCACACCGTGCGCCCGGCACTGGCCAGCACCTGTTCGGCCTTCGCGTGCTGCTGCGCATCCACCGATGGCGTCGCGTACAAGCCGGTCACGCCGGCACCGAGCAGGGCGGGGGTGTTGGGCATTGCACGCACGACTTCCAGATCTCCGCCCAGCCAGCGCTCCAGCTGCGCGCTGGTGATGCCTGCGGCGATCGACACCACCAGCGGGCGCTGTGCCTGTGCCAGTGCCTGCAGCGACTGGCAGACGTCGCGCAGTACCTGCGGCTTCACCGCCAGCAGCCAGGTGCGGCCCTGCGCGGCGGCATCGGCCGCGTTGTCATGCACCTGCACGCCGAAGTCGGCGGCCAGCGCCTGGCGCAGCTCGGCCACCGGTTCGGCCACGTGGATGTGCGCGGCGGGCACGCCCTGGCGGATCAGGCCGGCAATCAGGCTGCGGGCCATGTTGCCGCCGCCGATGAAGGTGATGGAATCAGCTGCCATGGAAGTCTCCTTGGAAAGTCAGGCCGGGCGCGGACGCGCGCCGAACAGGGCGGTACCGATGCGCACCAGGGTGGCGCCCTCGGCGATGGCATCGGCGTAGTCGCCGCTCATGCCCATCGACAGGGTGTCGACCTGCGCGTACTGGGCCGCCAGCGTCTGGAAAAGTGTGCGCATGCGCACGAATGCGTCGCGGCGTCGTTCGGCCTCGGGCCACGGCGCGGGAATCGCCATCAGGCCGCGCAGGCGCAGGCCGGGTTCGGCGGCAATCGCGGCAGCGAGTGTATCGACCTCGTCCGGCGCACAGCCGTGCTTGCTGGATTCGTCGTCGATGTTGACCTGGATCAGCACGTTCAGCGGCCCGCGCGCTGCAGGGCGATGGCGTGCCAGCGCGGTCACCAGCTTGAGCCGGTCCACGCTCTGCACCCAGTCGAAGTGGCTGGCCACGGCATCGGCCTTGTTCGACTGCAGGTGGCCGATCAGGTGCCACTCCAGCGCCAGGTGCTGCAGCGCCTGCATCTTGGCCAGTGCTTCCTGCACGTAGTTCTCGCCGAAGGCATGCTGGCCCTGCGCGGCCAGCGCAGCCACCGCCGCGGCCGGCTGGGTCTTGGACACCGCCAGCAGGCGTGGGTCGGGCCTGCCAGCGGCCTCGGCGGCCGCATGCAGGTTGCTCAGGATCTGGGGCAGGGGAGTGGCCACGTAACGCGTTCCGTTGAATCAGGAGGCTATACTGCCGCCCGGGGAAAGATCCTTCCAGTCGAAGCCGTTATTGGGGAGTAGCCGCTCATGGATATCGCCGAGCTGTTGGCGTTTTCCGTAAAGAACAAAGCGTCCGACCTGCACCTGTCCGCAGGCCTGCCGCCGATGATCCGCGTGGACGGCGACGTGCGCCGGATCAACATCCCAGCCCTGGACCACAAGCAGGTCCACGCGCTGGTGTACGACATCATGTCCGACAAGCAGCGCCGCGATTACGAGGAATTCCTCGAAGTGGACTTCTCCTTCGAGATTCCGTCGCTGGCGCGCTTCCGTGTGAATGCGTTCAACCAGAACCGTGGCGCCGGTGCGGTGTTCCGTACCATTCCGTCCGAAGTGCTGACCCTGGAAGACCTGGCCTGCCCGCCGCTGTTCCGCGAAGTGATCCAGCAGCCGCAGGGCCTGATCCTGGTGACCGGCCCGACCGGCTCGGGCAAGTCGACCACGCTGGCGGCGATGATCGACTACATCAACAAGAACGAATACGGCCACATCCTCACCGTCGAGGATCCGATCGAATTCGTGCACACCTCGCAGAAGTGCCTGATCAACCAGCGCGAAGTGCACCGCGACACGCACGGCTTCAACGAAGCGCTGCGTTCGGCGCTGCGTGAGGACCCGGACATCATCCTGGTGGGCGAACTGCGCGACCTGGAAACCATCCGCCTGGCGCTGACCGCGGCGGAAACCGGCCACCTGGTGTTCGGCACCCTGCATACCAGTTCGGCGGCCAAGACCATCGACCGCATCATCGACGTGTTCCCGGCCGGCGAAAAGCCGATGGTGCGTTCGATGCTGTCCGAGTCGCTGCGTGCGGTGATCTCGCAGGCACTGCTGAAGAAGGTGGGCGGCGGTCGTACCGCAGCGTGGGAAATCATGGTCGGCACCCCGGCCATCCGTAACCTGATCCGCGAGGACAAGGTCGCGCAGATGTACTCGGCCATCCAGACCGGCCAGCAGTACGGCATGATGACCCTGGACCAGCACCTGCAGGACCTGGTCAAGCGCAGCCTGATCACCCGCAACCAGGCCCGCGACTACGCCAAGGACAAGCGCCTGTTCGAGTAAGGCGGGGCAGCAACGGGGCGGCGTGCGCCACGGCGCCGCCGTTCCGTGCCGTTTCCTCCATCGACCGTTTCCTGGTACATGCCCCATTGGGAGCCCGCCGTGAACACCACCGCGACCACCATCGATTTCACTTCGTTCCTCAAGCTGATGGCGCACCAGCGCGCCTCGGACCTGTTCATCACCGCCGGCATGCCGCCGGCGATGAAGGTCAACGGCAAGATCTCGCCGATCACCCAGACCCCGCTCACGCCGCAGCAGAGCCGCGACCTGGTGCTCAACGTGATGACGCCGGCGCAGCGCGAGGAATTCGAGAAGACCCACGAGTGCAACTTCGCCATCGGCCTGTCCGGTGTCGGCCGCTTCCGTGTCAGCTGCTTCTACCAGCGCAACCAGGTCGGCATGGTGCTGCGTCGCATCGAGACGCGCATTCCAACCGTGGAAGAGCTGAGCCTGCCGCCGATCATCAAGACGCTGGCGATGACCAAGCGCGGCATCATCCTGTTTGTCGGTGCCACCGGTACCGGTAAATCGACCTCGCTGGCAGCGATGATCGGTTACCGCAACCAGAACTCGACCGGCCACATCATCACCATCGAAGACCCGATCGAATTCGTGCACAAGCACGAGGGCTGCATCATCACCCAGCGCGAGGTCGGCATCGATACCGACAGCTGGGAAGCGGCGCTGAAGAACACCCTGCGCCAGGCGCCGGACGTGATCATGATCGGCGAGGTGCGTACCCGCGAAGGCATGGACCACGCCATCGCGTTTGCCGAAACCGGCCACCTGGTGCTGTGCACCCTGCATGCCAACAACGCCAACCAGGCGATGGACCGCATCGTCAACTTCTTCCCGGAAGACCGCCGCAACCAGCTGCTGATGGACCTGTCGCTGAACCTCAAGGGCGTGGTCGCGCAGCAGCTGATTCCTTCGCCCGATGGCCGCTCGCGCAAGGTGGCGATGGAGATCCTGCTGGGCACGCCGCTGGTGCAGGACTACATCCGCGACGGCGAGATCCACAAGCTGAAGGAAGTGATGAAGGATTCGGTCCAGCTGGGCATGAAGACCTTCGACCAGAGCCTGTTCGAGCTCTACCAGGCCGGCGAGATCAGCTACGAGGACGCGCTGCGCTACGCCGATTCGCAGAACGAAGTGCGCCTGCGCATCAAGCTCAGCCAGGGTGGCGACGCGCGCACCCTGTCGCAGGGGCTGGATGGCGTGGAGATCTCCGAGATCCGGTGACCCGGCCGGCGCCGGTTGTGGCTGGATTGATGAATTCCAGTCATGACCGACTGCCATCCCGTCGGTTCAATCCTTCGGCCGTGCAGGCGTATCGTCAGCGCTCCCCCTCTGGAGCACGACGATGCAGACACGTGAACTCGGCCGCAGCGGCCTGAAGGTTTCCGCCCTGGGCCTGGGCTGCATGGGCCTGAGCCATGGCTATGGCCAGCCGGTCGAGCGCAGCCAGGGCATCGCCCTGCTGCAGGCCGCCGTTGAACGCGGCGTGACCTTCTTCGACACCGCCGAGGTGTACGGCCCGTACACCAACGAAGATCTGCTTGGCGAGGCGTTGGCGCCGTACCGCGACAGGCTGGTGATCGCCACCAAGTTCGGCTTCAAGGATGCGCGCGTCGACACCGGCCTGGACAGCCGCCCGGAGAACATCCGTGCGGTGGCCGAGGCCAGCCTCAAGCGCCTGCGTACCGACCATATCGACCTGTTCTACCAGCACCGCGTCGATCCGAACGTGCCGATCGAGGATGTCGCCGGCACCGTGCGTGACCTGATCGCCGAAGGCAAGGTCGGTCACTTCGGGCTGTCCGAGGCCAGTGCCGCCACCGTGCGCCGCGCGCATGCGGTGCAGCCGGTTGCTGCCGTGCAGAGCGAGTACTCGCTGTGGTGGCGCGAGCCCGAGCGCGAGCTGCTGCCGACCCTGCAGGAACTGGGCATCGGCTTCGTGCCGTTCAGCCCGCTGGGCCGTGGCTTCCTGACTGGCGCGATCAGCGCCGACACCACCTTCGACGCCAACGATTTCCGCAACACCGTGCCGCGTTTCGAGGTGGAAGCGCGCCGCGCCAACCAGGCCCTGGTCGATCGCATCAGCACGATCGCCGCGGCACGTGGCGCCACACCGGCGCAGGTGGCGCTGGCCTGGCTGCTGGCGCAGGCGCCGTGGATCGTGCCGATTCCGGGCACCACCAAGGTCCACCGCCTGGACGAAAACCTGGGCGCGGCCGCACTGCAACTGGCGCCGGAGGAACTGCAGCGCATCGCACAGGCGCTGGATGAAGTGTCGATCGTCGGCGAGCGCTACAACGCGCAGCGCGCCGCCCAGGCCAAGGGCTGATCACCCAGTGGGCGCGGGCCGTTGAAGGTGGGTGCGGACCGTTGGTGGTGGGTGCGGACCGTTGGTC